>ONHS01000022.1 GCA_900317715.1 uncultured Bacteroidales bacterium
CGGCCACATGTGGCCCGCTTTCCAGAACATGATCATCTCCGTGGCGCATCACAACGAGCGCGGCACCGCCAACTCCACCCTGCTCACCAGCTGGGACTTGGGCATGGGTCTCGGCATCGTGCTCGGCGGCGTCATCTCCGAATTCTTTGGCTACTCCGCAGCTTTCTGGACCGTCGTAGGCGTGCACGTCATCGGCTGCCTGATGTATTTCGCCGTCACGCGGAAGATGTTTGTGTTACGCAGGATCAGGGAGGAGTGAGACGATGAGACGATGAAGGGATGAGGAGTTGAAATTTTGCACCACAACTGTGTAACCTCATAACAAAACAACCGTATAATCCTAAACCCTAAACTTTTATACTTCTAAACCTTAAACCCTCAACCTTAAACCCTAAACCCTAAACCTTAAACCCTCTAACCTCCTAACCCACTAAACCCTAAACTCTAAACCTTAAACCCTAAACCCTAAACCCTCAACCCTAAACCTCGACCCTCGACCCTCGACCCTTGAACCCTAAACCAACAAACCTTAACCCCCAAAAAAATGACCACTCAAACCCCATGGCTCCGCCGTGTCACATTGTTTGCGACAATGATCCTTATCGCTGTCGGCGCTTTTGCCCAAAAGGATGTGCTGGTGAACGTCAGCTACGACCCGAAAAGCGACTCCATCTTTTTTGCCAAGATGCAAAAGAAGATGGCGAAAATTCGTAAGGAACAACATCGTCCCACTGTGGCTTTGGTATTGGCAGGCGGTGGTGCCAAAGGCTCCTCGCACATCGGCGTGCTAAAATATTTGGAAGAAAAAGGATTGCCCATCGATTTTGTGGCGGGCACCAGTATGGGCGGACTCATGGGTGGTATGTACTCTTTAGGCTACTCGGCCTTGGAAATTGACTCTCTTGTGAGAAGCATTGACTGGAACATGATGATGAGCGACAAAATCCCGATGGAGTACTATTCTTACGAGACGAAGAAGCTCAAAGGCACTTATGTATTAGACATTCCTTTTGCCGGGACGAATTTTGTCGGCAGCCTGCCTTCCGGCATCCTTTACGGTCTGAATGTCTATAACATGCTGAGTACTGTGTCCGTCGGTTATCAACAAAACATCGACTTCACGGAGTTGCCCATCCCCTTCTGCTGTGTGGCCACGGAGATGGTGACCCAGAAAGAGAAGCGCTGGACCTCAGGTTCTATCGTCAACGCCTTGCGCTCCACCATGTCCATCCCTGCCTATTTCACCCCCGTGCGCATTGATTCGATGGTTCTCTCCGACGGCGGCACCAAGAACAACTACCCTGCGGACATTGCCAAAGCCGCTGGTGCAGACATCATCATCGGTGTGCTGCTCACCTCACCATTAGACTACGAAGGGGTGAACAACGTCGCCACCCTCTTGTCGCAATTAGCCCGCTACTCTGGCGGCGGTGAGGCACTTGCCCGCAATGAGCAAATCACCAACGTATTGATCACACCTGACGTATCAGGCTATACCGCACTGAGTTTTGGAACAGAGGAAATCGCCACCCTCATTGAGCACGGCTACCAAGCTGCGGCATTGCACGAACGCGAAATCGACAGCATCATACGCATTGTGGGCAACCACGGCACAAAATTGCAAAACAAAAAGGCCATCAACAGCACTGAGACTCGAGTGACCCTCTCCTCCATAGATTTCGAGGGGCTCAATGACGAAGAAAAGAGCTACATGATCGAACGCTTACCTATTCACGAAGGCGGTGGCTACTACAAAAAGGATTTCGAGATGGCACAGGCGGCTATCTTCGGAACCATGGCCTTTTCACATGTCACCTACCAGCTGATCGGCGACGGTCAAGACAGATACAAGGTGATTTTCTACTGCGACAAACGTGCCCCGCACTCCTTCGGGCTCGGATTGCGCTTGGACACGGAAGAGTGGTTCGAGGCATTGTTGAATGCCACCTTTTACCGCAACAGGCTCTATGGCCACTCATTCGGAGCCACCGCACGCATATCTGCATCCCCCTACCTGAAATTGGAATGGCTTTATACGCCAATGAAAGGTCCGAAAGTGGGTGCTTTCTTCAAAACAAGCTATCGCACCTTGTACGGCACTGACAACCATATCTTCAGCCACCATTATTATGAGAAATCGTGGCACAATGAGTTACGCCTCTTTGTATCGGAGAACCAATGGAGTGAGATTGATTTGAACGGAGGTATCCGTGTGGAGCACACACCTTTCTACAGCCTCTTCTCGGAAACCGGATTCAAAGAGACTACCGATTGGAAACATTACTACCCCTATCTGTTCATGCGTTTCACCTACGACTCCCGCAACAGGATGTACTTTCCCGACAAAGGTATCCGCGCCACCCTCAATGCCGACTACAACTTCTACAAGACAGCATTCGTGGGAGGTGGCATCCGAGGTGCCATTCCCGTCTGCAGTTTCTTCACCATTGACATGGCCCTTAACAGTCGTTTCATTTTTGGCGACAGCTGCACAAACGACTACATGGACAACTACGTCGGCGGCGTGATGGCGGGCAGATACTACGACCATCAGATTCCGTTTATCGGATTCAACGGAGAGAAGACTTGTGACAGAATGTTGTCCACCGTTGATCTCGAACTTCGTTTCAAGGTATATAAAAACACCTATCTTTCCCTCATCGGAGCCGCCATGCACGACGGCAACAGTATAAAGACAATGCTGAATAAGGATCTGAGGCAGTCCCCGATCTATGCCGCCGGTCTGCAAATCGGCTACCTGTCGAAATTCGGCCCCCTCACCGCCAACCTCCACTGGAACACTTCGGAGAAGAACAAAGTGGGATTCTATTTGAGTGCGGGGTATGATTTTTAAAGAATTCGAAACCATTAAAAGTTAGCAGTTGGCTGTTGGCTATTAGCGGTTGGCTGTTGGCTAACGACATAGACTTAAACTTAGACTTAAGCATAGACTCAGGGACAAAACTGCTAACTACTAACTACTAACTGCTAACTATCACATTAACCGTAAACCAAAAGAATGAACACCCTATCCCAACGATTCCGCTACGCACTCTTATTGACAACATTAGTGCTTGTTGTCTGCGGCGCTTTCGCGCAAAACAGCGAATTAGTCAACGTCAGTTACGACCCGAAAGGCGATTCCATCTTCTTCGAGAAGATGCACCGTTATTTCGACCAAATCCGAGAAACAGAGCACCGTCCCACCGTGGCCTTGGTACTGGCTGGCGGCGGCGCACGCGGCACCGCACACATCGGTGTGATGAAGTTCCTCGAAGAGAAAGGCATTCCCATCGATTTCGTGGCGGGCACCAGTATGGGCGGACTCATGGGCGGACTCTACTCCATGGGCTATTCCGCCGATGAAATCGATCAACTCATCCGCGGCATCGACTGGGATGTGATGATGAGCGACGAAATCCCGGCGGAGTACTACAGTTATGATCAGAAGCGCTATAAATCCACCTATATTCTCAGCTTCCCCTTCGACAAGAATAGATTCGTCAAAAGCCTTCCGATAGGAATAAAAAACGGACTGAACATCTACAACATGATGAGTTCCGCGACCGTGGATTATCAAGGCGACCTGGACTTCATGAAACTGCCGATTCCGTTCTGCTGTGTGGCGGCCGAAATCGCAACCCAGACTGAGAAGCACTGGACTTCCGGCTCGCTGATCTCGGCGTTGCGTTCCACCATGTCCATCCTAGGCTATTTCCGTCCGGTGCGCGTCGATTCGATGATTCTCTCAGACGGCGGCACGAAGAACAACTTCCCTGTGGATGTAGCCAAAGCCGCCGGTGCGGACATCATCATCGGCGTAGAGCTCTACATGCCCCGTGAACACAACGAAATCAACAACATCGCGGACGTGCTGCTGCAAACCACCCAATACTCCGGCAGTCTGGAGGCGCACAACCGCGCCATGAAAAGCTCCACCGTCTATATCACGCCCGACCTCACGGGTTACACCTCGCTGAGTTTCGGCACAGCGGAAATTGACAGGATGATCCAAATCGGCTATGACGCAGCTGTCTCACACACGAGAGAAATCGACAGTCTGGCCCGCATCGTAGGCAACGGCGGAAGCAAGCTGCACAACGCAAAAGCCACCGACATCAGCAAAACAAAAATAAAAATCACTTCTGTGGCCTATAACGGCATCACTGAAAAGGAGATGCGTTATTTCAAGGACAAAATCCACATCTCACCGGGAGAACTGTGTGACAAGGAAGACATCGAGTTGGAACAGGCCACCATTTACAGCACCATGGCCTTTTCGCAAGTCACCTACGAACTGCTCAAAGAGCCCGACGGATCAGGCTACAAACTGGTGTACAACTGTCTGAAACGCGCCCCCAACTCGCTCGGCATTGGAGTGCGATTGGACACCGAAGAGTGGATTGCCATCTTAGTGAACGGTGGATTCGGCCGTAATAAGATTTACGGATCGATGTTCGATGTCACCGCAAGACTTTCCCGGTCGCCGTACCTGGTACTAGACTACCATTACACCCCCATCATCGGTCCCATGTTCGGCGCGTCACTGAAATCGAAATTCCGCACCATGAACGGTGCTTTCAGTTTTGACTTCAACTACGACTTCGACGACCAAGACGTCGAACTCGAGCCTGGTGAATTTTACGAAAAGACATGGCGAAACGTGATCGATTTTTACTTGACAGACACGCATTGGAGCCGCATCAACATCAGGGGAGGTGTCCGCCTTGAACTACCAACCTACACCAACATTTTTTCTACTTACGGACATTATAAGGCATGGAATTGGGGAAGCGTTTTCCCCTACCTCTATCTCCGTTTCGCTTTTGACAATCTGAGCGACCGCTATTTCCCGGACAGAGGACTTCGTGTGACTGCGGATTACGACTATAACTTCCGGAACACGCACTACGCAGCGGCCAGCATCATGGGGGCCATCCCCGTATGCCGTTTCTTCCACATCATCCCCTCTTTGAGAGGCCGTTACATCTTAGGATGGGTGGACAGCAATGACGAGATGTTCAACTACGTAGGCGGCACCATGGAAGGGCGTTACTACGACCAGCAAATGCCGTTCATCGGTTTCAACGGAGCCACCAACTGCGCCGACTTCCTCACCATGGTGGATATCGATTTCCGTTTCAAAGTCTATAAGAACCTGTATCTTTCCTTGGTGACGGCAGCGATGCACGACGGCAACATCAACGGGATGAGCGAGCACGCGATTTTCGCCGCCGGTCTGAAAGCCGCCTACAAGACCAAATTCGGCCCGGTCCAGGCAAACGTCCACTGGAACAGCAAAAACTACAAACAAGTGGGATTTTACGTGGGCGCGGGATACGATTTCTAAGGCCCGAAAAAAAATTTTTCAACACCTGTTGACAATATCGAAAAAAAGTCTATTTTTGCGCGCTTAAAAAATCTCGATTATTATCCTTAAGTTAGCAAAGGAAAAAAGTTAAAAATCAGAGAGATATGGGTGAAGATATCTCTCACAAAAAAATGTCAAAACTGAAAAAATGGATGCAGTAAGTTACAAAACAATTTCGGCGAACGAGAAGATCGTCAAGAAAGAATGGGTTGTCGTTGACGCCCAGGAGATGGTTGTGGGCCGCCTTGCTACACAGGTGGCACGCATTCTGAAAGGCAAAAACAAGCCTTATTACACGCCTCATTTCGATTGCGGCGACAATGTAATCATCATCAATGCAGAAAAAGTGAAGTTCACGGGCAAGAAATGGACGGACAAGCAATATGTCCACCACACCACCTACCCCGGCGGCCAGCGTTTCGCTACCCCGAGAGAGTTGATGCGCAAAGACCCGAGACGCATTCTGGAACACGCCATCAAGGGCATGCTCCCGAAGAACAGACTCGGTGCTCAACTGTTCCGTAACCTCCATGTGTATGTTGGACCCAACCACCCGCATGAAGCTCAACAACCCAAAGTAATTAACATTAAGGATATTAAATAACAATGGAAGTGATCAATACATTAGGCAGAAGAAAAACCGCCGTCGCGCGTCTGTATATGAAACCCGGCAGCGGCCAAATCATGGTCAACAACCGCGATTATAAGGAATATTTTTGCGTTCCCACCCTGCAATACAAGGTCGAACAACCCCTCCAAGTGGCTAACCTGATGGGTCAGTATGACATCAAGGCTAACCTCGACGGCGGTGGCGTCACCGGTCAGGCTGAGGCTCTCCGCATGGCTATCGCCAAGGCCCTCACCCAAGTGAACCCGGAACTTCGCCCGGCTCTCAAAGCTCAAGGCTTCCTGCGCCGCGACCCGCGTATGGTTGAACGTAAGAAACCCGGTCAGCCCAAAGCCCGTAAGAGATTCCAATTCTCCAAACGTTAATCGGAATCTTGTTTGGACACTGTTTAGTATCGAAACGATGAAGATTCCCGCGTAAGGACTACTCCATCGTTGCTTTTAAGAATGTAAACAAACAAAAAAATTAACATGTCAAACGTACAATTTGAAGAATTATTAGAAGCTGGTTGTCATTTCGGACACCTCAAGAGAAAATGGAACCCCGCCATGGCTCCCTACATTTTCATGGAGAAGAATGGCATCCACATCATCGACCTTTACAAAACGATGGACAAGATCGAGGACGCTTGCTCCGCAGCTAAGAGCATCGCTCGCTCCGGCCGTAAGATCCTCTTCGTGGCCACCAAGAAACAGGCCAAAGAAACCGTCGCCAACATGGTTAAGGAAGTAGGCATGCCCTACGTGACCGAGCGTTGGCCTGGCGGTATGCTCACCAACTTCTTCACCATCCGCAAGGCTGTGAAAAAAATGAGCGACATCGACCGTCTGATCGAAAGCCCCCAATTCCAGAACATCTCCAAACGCGAACGCCTCCAAATCAGCCGTGAGCGCGCTAAACTGGAAAAGAACTTGGGTTCTATCAGCGACTTGTCTCGCCTCCCTGCAGCCGTCTTCATCGTGGATATCATGAAAGAGCACATCGCTTTGGCTGAGGCACGCAAACTCGCTATCCCCACCTTCGCAATCGTCGATACCAACTCCGACCCGCGTCTGGTGGACTATCCTATCCCGGCAAATGACGACGCATCCAAGTCAATCGCCGTGGTTCTCAAAGCCATCTGCGACGCTATCCGCGAAGGACAAGCTGAACGCGAGATGAACAAGGACCGCATGGAAGAGGAAATGGCTGAAATGAATGCCGAGAACGAAGGCGAAGAACGCGAAAACGACGATCGCGAAGGCGGCCGCCGCAGAAGAGTTTCTCGCAAAAACAACGAATAATTAATCACGATTAAAAATTACAACAATATGGCTAATATAACAGCTGCTGATGTTAACAAACTGAGACAAGAGACCGGTATCGGCATGATGGACTGCAAGAAAGCCCTCGTCGAAGCTGATGGCGATTTCGAAAAAGCACGCGACATCCTCCGCAAGAAAGGTCAGAAAGTGGCCGCTAAACGTGCCGACCGCGCTTCCAACGAAGGACGTATCATCGCCAAAACCAACGCCGACAGAACAAAAGGTTACATGCTCATCATGGCTTGTGAGACCGACTTCGTGGGCAAAGGCGACGAATTCGTCAACTTCACCGACAGCGTCCTCGACAAAGCTATGGCTGCTGACATCAAAACGAAGGACGAACTCCTCAACATGAACGTTGATGGCATGACGGTTGCTGAAAAACTGACCGAAATGACCGGCAAAACGGGTGAGAAGATCGAATGCCCCGACTATCAGGTACTCGAAGCTGCTTACGTGGAAGCTTACAACCACATGGGCAACCACAAAGCTACTCTCGTTGGCTTCAACAAGGCAGGTGAAAAAGTTGCTGAAGTGGCACACAACGTTGCTATGCACATCACCGCTATGGCTCCTGTCGCCCTCGACGAGAATGCTATTCCTGAAGAAGTGAAGGAAAAAGAATTGGCTGTAGGCGTTGAGAAAACGAAACTCGAAATGATCCAAAGAGCTGTTGACAATGCTTTGAACAAAGCTGGCATCAACCCCGCTCACGTGGACAGCGAGGATCACATCAACTCCAACATGGCTAAGGGTTGGATTACCGAAGCTCAAGCTGAACAAGCTCGCAAGATCAAAGCTGAGGAAGGTGAGAAAGCTGCTGCTAACCTGAATGAAATGCAAATCCAAAAGATCGCTCAAGGTCGTTTGGTGAAATTCTTCAAGGAGAGCACCCTCACTTACCAACCTATCGTGATGGGCAGCGACGGCAAAGAAAGCGTCGGCGACTACATCAAGAGAATGGAAAAAGACCTGGCTTGCACAGGTTTTGTCCGCAGACAAATCGGTGAGTAATATTAAAACACTCCAAATATGAAAGGCGCGAAAATTCGCGCCTTTTTTTTATTAATTTGTGTATTTTTGCAAACTGAAAATATCAAGTGGATATGAAGTTTTATGATGATGATAATGAGGAAGATAGCTTCTCTGAGGATGAGATAGCGCTGGCGAACAGATTCTGTGAAGCCTGCGACAAAGGCATTCCAATGGTGCTCGACGAGGAGGAATACGACATCGTCATCTCCAACCTCATGTTCTCCCAAAAAAGCGATTATCTTAAAAAAGCGATCGAACGGGCGCAGCAAGACTACCCCGAAGACCCGGAATTTGTGATTTGGAAGATGCGCTACCTGATCTGGAACGACCAGCAACGCGAGGCGCAGAACTATATGCAGCGGATTCTCCGCCATTTCCCGCCATATGCGGAACTTTACGAGGAGATGGCCTTCATCGCCTACACATTCCACCTGAACATGAACGTGCGCGAGCTAGTCCTCAAAGCCATCGCCATCGAACCCTCTTCCAATGCCTATTTCATCCTCACCAACCTCTACCTCGATCAACACAATGTTGAAAAAGCGGTAGACTGTTTCAAAGAAGCTTACAAATACGACAGCACCGTTTTGGACAACGTGGATTTGCTGATTCTTTCGAACCGAAACAACAAATCCGACCGCTTTGACGCTGAGCTCGCCTTCATGACTGCACTGAGCCATGAATTTCCGTTAAACAGCGACATCTGGATGCTCACCGGCACTCTGAACGCCCTCGGCGGACAGCACGCCAACGCCCTCCAGGCTTTCGAATTCGCCGTTGCCATCGAGCCGACCTCCATCGGATACTACCATATCGCAGGACAGTACTACATGCTGCAAAACTACGATAAGACCGTGGAACTCTGCTGGTTGATTCACGACAAGAACGAACTGAACCCGCGCGTGCTGCTGGGTCGTGCTTTCCGGATGCTCGGCTTCTACGACGAAGCGCTGTTCCAGCTCAACCAAACCAATGATAAGGATCCCGAATATCCTTACGCCTTTTCAGAAATCATTGACGTTCTGAAAGATTCGGGACAACTGGACAAGGTTCCCGCCTTCATCCACCGCTTCTATGATTCGCAGAATCTGACCCTGGAGAAGCTTGAAACGGTTCTCGACTGTCTTCGTTCCGACATGCAGGACGAAGCTTTCTACCAGCTCAGCAATGCGGCGGAAAGCCAGTTTGACTCGGCCACCGACTATTGTGCTTGGCTGACGGACTTCTGTTATCTGGTACATTGTCAAGACATTGCCCTCCGCATTCTCGAAGAGCGTTTCACTGACCTTCCAGACCCTGAACTCTACAAGCATCTCGGCTACTATCTGGCGCTGCTGAACATTGCCAACGGCAACCACAAAGCGGCTATCCAACATCTGCAAAACGCCATCACTATCAACGAAAATGGCATCAAACAGGACTTTTTGGACATTGACACCGACCTGCTGTACACCCAAAATCCCGAAATTTTCATGTTAGTCAGTCCCTACACCGACTATCGCCCCAATATCCACAACAATTAATCCCGAATAATGAAAAAATCGCTTCTTATTTTGATGATAACGCTCTTTGCTTTCGCTGCAATGGCGCAAACAGAGACCAACGCACCCGTAGAATCTCAAGAACCACAAAAAGAATCCGTCACGGGCCGCGTGATTTCCTGGTACAACGACCATCTGAACTACGGTACCATCACGCTGTTGATGACCATTGAAAGCTCGTTCATCCCATTTCCCTCAGAAGTGATTGTGCCGCCCGCCGCTTATCAAGCCTGCGACAGTGAGAATGAAACCCTTTATGTCACCGATTCCAAGTTTGTCAACGTACTGATAGTCATCTTGTTCGCTACACTCGGGGCGCTTATCGGAGCCCTCATCAACTATGTGCTTGCCATGTTACTGGGTCGTCCTATCATCTATTGGTTCGCAGACAGCAAAATAGGCCATCTGCTGCTGTTAGACAAGGAGAAAGTGGTCAAGGCGGAAGACTATTTCCGGGAGCACGGCAACGTTTCTACACTCGTGGGTCGTTTCATTCCGGCCATCCGTCAGCTGATTTCCATCCCTGCCGGTCTCGCCAAGATGCACATCGGCATGTTCATCCTCTTCACCTCCCTCGGTGCCGCCGTTTGGAACACCGTACTGGCTATCCTCGGATACGTTGCACACGGGCAGAAAGACCTGATAGACAAGTACAACCACGAACTGACGATAGCCTTGTTAGCCCTTGTGGGCATTGGCATTGTCTATGTGGTCATCAAATGGATCGTGTCGGCCCAGAAGCGCAAAAACGCCACTCCGTCGCAAGAATAGTACTCCGATGCGGGAATTCGGCCTTATCGGCAAAACGCTGTCGCACAGTTTCTCCCAGAAGTATTTCGAGGAGAAGTTTCAACGCGAGCATATCACCGATGCTTCTTACTCCTTATTTGAGATTGCGGATATAAAGCAGATTCCGGCTTTCCTCCAACAACACCCTCTATTGGTCGGATTCAATGTCACGATACCCTACAAGCAGCAAATCATCCCCTATTTGGACGATCTTTCCGAAGAGGCGGCGGCAGTGAACGCGGTCAATGCGGTAATCGTAAAACGTATTGGGGATAGAATACAAACAAAAGGTTATAACACAGACATTGAGGGGTTCCGCCACTCTTTGGAAGGGATAAAGATTCCCGAAAAGGCGATGATTTTAGGCACGGGCGGCGCGGCGGCGGCCATCAAATACGTCCTGCAACAGAAAGGCTGTTCCCTTACGATCGTCTCCCGGAATCCAGAAAAGGGTCTCCCCTACTCCGAACTCACCCCCGCAATCATCGCAGCGCACAAGCTCATCGTAAACTGCACCCCCTTAGGCACCTATCCCAACATCAACGAAAAACCCGATATCCCTTACGACGGCATATCGGACGAACATTTTCTGTATGATTTGGTGTATAACCCTTCCGAAACTTCCTTCCTGAAAGAAGGAATCAAACGTTGTGCAAAGATTCAGAACGGACTACGGATGCTGCACGGACAAGCGGAAGCCTTTTGGGAATTGACGTGTGACGTATGACGTATGACGTGTGACGTATGACGTGTGACGTATGACGTGTGAGACTTTGAACTTTGAACTTTGAACTTTGAACCTTGAACCCTAAACCCTAAACCCTCAACCCTAAACTCAACTCCCTCCTACCTATTCTGAAAGAAAAAGTCATTCATCACCACCCTGATCATCGCGCCGTAGCTGAATGACATCACTTTGTCGCCATAGACGGCCAAGCCGAGGCGACTGTAGCATCCGTAAAAGGTCGGGTCGATAGAAACGAACTTATTCACCACGATTTTCAGTCCTGCGGAAAAGGAAACGCCAAAGCCGGGACCACCATATATCGGATCGTAGGTCTGCATATCCACACCAGGCACGTAAGGAGCACCATTATAAGGATCCAACAAGGTCCATGTTTTTTCTGGATTGTTTGTTTTAGGATCCAACAAAACAGCATCGAATTTCTTTACCTTCACGTAGTTAAACTGTGCTCCTACCTCGACAAAAGGTTTCACGATACGGTGAACGTTGCTGAAGAGATAGGACATAGAGAGGTCTATCAGAGAGCGGTCTTCCATACCCACGAGCGTCATTTCCGGCATACGATAGGTGTTGCTCGGCGCTTGGCCAGGTATGTACAACAAAAACTTATTGGTCACAGAGAGACGCGAGAAAGAGTACGAAAGCGCCAATGCCCAGTTATCGCGGATTTTGTAACGCACCCCGAGCCCGATAAAGTAACTGAGGTTATAGGTGGGGTTCGTGTTGAGATCCTCCTCTCGATAGGTGATTTGATCATTCATACTCACGTGTGGATAGAGTTTGACCACCGCTTCTTGAATCTCCTCCATACGATACTTATTGTTGAAGAGATAATCGAGGTTGCATTCGTTGTGGCTACTGCCGTTGTAGTAAAGCGCGGTTTTCTTGCCGCCAAAAAACATGCCGCCGCCGATATAGAAATCGAAACCACGGTCATACCATGTGGTATCGTGGAAAGTGACCGCCTCGCCGATCTGCTCTCGCTGCGCGGATAGGTGCAAGGGTAACCACAAAAGAGATGCAATAAGAATCAGTATTCCATGTTTTATACTCATAATCAATCAATTAGCCGTTTATAAATCAGGAAGCAAAAGTACATAAAAAATGGATATACACTACCCAACAAATCACAACTATAGAGACGGGCACACCGCGTTTCTAAAATCAATGGATGAATGTGTATATTTCCTCCAATTTCGGATTCTGAAGAATGTCGGAGCAGAAAATCAAATCCGGGAACAACGGCAGTGGATGTCTCCTGCCCTCTGTGACATCCATATTTAACGTATTCAGATAGAGAAAGTACACGAGTTCCGAACAATAGAAAGCGGTGGTGTCCTCACAATCAAATTGCGCATCGAATAGCGGGTGGCGAGCATACAGTTGAAGCCCTTTCTGCAGAAGCAGCAACGTATCTTCCGGCGTAATCGGGAACCGATAAATTCCACCTTTCACAGCACGGTCACTTCGGAAAAACGTTCCGATGGACTCGAGTTTCACGCTGTCCACTTCCTGTTTGGAAGCACGTTCGTTGGGCACGGCGTGGAGCACCATCCAGCGGCCATTCACATTCATGACCATCCCTACATGGGAATAATCGCCTTTACGGTCAACGGTGGTCACCGCGCGACTTTCCCGACTCTCGCCCAACCGAAAAACGATGTCTCCAGTCTGCAAAAGAACAGTATCCGGCAAAACATACTCAACCGCTTGGCTGTCCCGGTGACAACCAACAGTCACCCAAGAGGCCATAAAAAACAAAGGTAGAAGCAACCCGAAGGCTACCTCTACCTTTTTTTGCTTAAGTCGAGCTTTTAGAGGTGAATTCTCCACTTACCGTCCATTTTTTTCAGTCTGACTTTTTTCGTTTCTTCTTTAGGAGTCGGTTCATCGGTCGTAGATGTCGCAATTTTCACCTCAACCGTTGCATTTTCGCCATCCTCAGCGATTTCCTCAGAGAGAATTTCGTAACTGGACACCTTGTAGCCTACGCTCTCCAATTTTTGGGCATAACCTTTGATATTCTCTTGATCTGTCATCGTAGTCATAGCGACTGCTTTTTCATATTGTCCAGCCGACAGAGCTTTGTAATAAGACTTCACCACACCTGAGGGAGTGTTAGAAGATCCGCATGAAAGCATGCCCAAGGTGGCTACAAAAGCGCAAAGAACAATGATTAATTTTTTCATAATGATAAATTTTAATGAGAAATAAGATTTTGCAAAAATACAATAATTTACTTAGCAAGCAATTTGTTTTATCAACACATTACTAACATATTATCAACAATTTACGAATGACAATGATAAGCGGTTACTTAGGCAGGAATCCTGCATGGAACGTATAAGGCAACAACGTGGCTACATTTTGGAAATGGTAGATCGGTCCCTCTTGACCTGCAAGGATGACCTCGATAGGGTGACCGAACTTTTGTTCATATTCGAAAAGTACCTGGCGACAACTTCCGCACGGGGACACGGGCTCTTTGAGCGGCTCGCTAGGGTTAATCGCGGTGATCACGATCTTGTTGAAAGGCACTTCAGGATACATGGCGGAAGCGGCGAAAGCGGCGGTACGTTCTGCACATAATCCGCACGGATAGACCGCATTCTCCTGATTCGCGCCGGTCACCACCTTGCCATTGTTCATCAAGATGGCCGCACCGACCTGGAAATGAGAGTATTGTGCATACGCGCGCGTCGCAGCTTCTTGGGCCTGCTTCAATAAATCCTTTAAATCCTCGGGCAATTCTTCCCGACTGTCATACACCCGCATTTCCGTTTCAAGAATGATTTTTCTCATAAAACCGATATTTAATTCAGGTGCAAAAATAACAATATTTTGGCTATGTTCAGCGTAATTATCCCCAATATCACAAAAAGGAAAAAATAGTACTTTTGCCTGCATGTATTTTACGAATCAAAAAAGCTTTATGACCATTTTGAAGAAATTGGAATCATTTAATATTCAACAAATTATATTACTCACTGTTATTTTTTGCCTCATGTCTGGAACTACCGTTTTTGCACAACAAGACACGCCCATGGACTCCATCCCAACCCTTTCGCCGTTAGATTTCGGGTTGGCAGAGGCAAAAAACGACCGTGCACGCTACGAAGTTCTTTACAACACCCATTCGCAAGCCCTCAAAATGGGCGCGAACGTATCCTACGAGGGCATTGACACGTTGACCATCTCCATTTCCAACAACGCTCGCCCTATCCCACTTACACGTCATACGGACTTCGGCGGCGCACACATTATCGTCAAGAACAGCTCAAAAACGCAATTTCTTTTTGAAATGAAGGACGAAAAGTGGCAAGAGCTCAAGACAGAAGCCGCCATCGTTGATTCCGGTGACTTCGCTTCTGTCAAACCTTTAGAATCCGGATTATTCCAAGTCCTATTGGAAGACGAACATCTTTGGGTAAACAACCGCAAAGGATACGACTACGGTGCCACCCGACGCGACATTTTGCTAGTCCAGGATGGGCGTGCCCTCAACCACCCCGTCGCCCCCTACTCCACTGACTCCACCCTGCTGAAGGCCAAATTCCACGCCACCGACGATGAGCTGAAAACCATTGCCAATTTGACCATCACGCGCGACACCTCCTCCACTTTCAAGACCTACTGTTTCAACATCGCAGGCATCAACAACCTGAAGGTCAGCAATGTAAAAATCAAAACGCCCGCCACCAAAAACATGTATGCGGATTCGGCCATCAACATTGCCAACTGCACCAACATCTTTTTGGAAGACGTTGACATCAACGGGACCTACTCCCGGACGAATCTTTACGGATATGGCATTCACATGGATAATGTTTGGAAGAGCCAGTTCACCCGACTTTCGACGCGCGCGAACTGGGGTATTTTCGGCACTAACAACCTCAGCAACACCACTTTACTCAACTGCAACATCAACCGTTTTGACATCCATTGCTACGGCCGCGATGTCTATATCTACAATTGTCAATTCAACGGACTCTACAACCAGTTTTCCTCCTTGTACGGGGAGCTCCTCTACGACGGATGCCGCTTCAACAAATTCTTGCCTGTGCTGATCGAAACCTCATACAATGCCTACACGCCTTTCAATCTGACTTTTAGAAAATGTACGTTCAATGCGGATCCCTCTCACCAAGTATTGGTTTCCATCGGTTATGCGGACAACAATGTCAATAGTCGGCCAGAGCTTAAGCAGAAATGCTGGCCAAACGTGACCATCAACGACATGACCGTCAATATAGCCAAGAAAACCTCTAAAGTGATTCTTTTTCAACCCAAAGGGACGGTTCCGTCCAACTTTTCCGCTGGTTACATTTCCAGCATCAACATCAACGGGCTCACATACGTATATGCCGACACCTCGCTACTTGCCGACTTCGTCATTGTAAATTCTCCCATATCTTCTAAGAAATCAATCAATTACGATTTAAGGAGAATCAACTTGATTCCCTCCACACAAAAAATGATGAAACAGTCCACCCGGAAATTCTACTATCCAGGCAGTCTGACTTTCAACCTTCGTCGCAACAAAAACGACCAAATCAACATCGCGCTATCCCGTATCAACTACAATATCAAGACCAACAGTCAATACAACATTCATTTCACCAACTGCACTATCGGGATGATTCGTTACAACAGCAATTCCACTGGAACAAAGCGCAAATACAATCAGTGCACACTCTATCTCAACAACTGCGACGACGGTCAGTATTACATTGACAATCAAGCCGTTTACACCAATTGTCTGTTCATACCGTGCAACAGTAAGATGTTCATCAGCTTCTATGGCAACAACAACGATGTCGTCATCAAGAATTGCAGAAGTCAACGTAAGAGCAAACTTTTCTACAAAGGCAGCAACGACAACGCAGAACTCAATGGCTTTGAAGTGAAAGGCAACAAACAAACCTTACGATAAAACCCCTAAACACTAAACCCCCTACTCCCTATTCCCTACTCCCTATTCCCCGAAAAACTAAAAACACCATACCGTGTGTATCCAAAATTTTATATATTTGCCGCTCCCCTGAGCAAGGGGCGTTTTTTATTTTATAATATTGATTTTTAGTAATTTAGAAATGAGAAAAGGATTCATGATTGCGAGTGCTTTGACACTTGGTTTCACCTTATTAGCGACTTCTATGAGTATGGCAACTCCCGCAAAACCCAAAAAACCGAAAAAGACGACCTCCGGCGTGACCGCGAGTAATCTGGACAAAACCGTGAAGCCCACGGCGGATTTCTACCAATATGCGTGCGGCGGCTGGATGGCCAACAATCCGCTCGGTGACGAGTACGCTCGTTTCGGCAGCTTTGATGTGCTGGCCGAGAACAACCAGAAGCAGCTCAAAGACTTGGTGACCACTATTGCGGCGAAAAAGAACGCCCCTGGCTCCATCGAGCAGAAAATCGGCGATTTCTACAACACCGCCATGGATACAATCCTTTGTAACAAGCTGGGTGCCCAACCCATCCAATCAGAACTTATAGAGCTTGCAAAGATGCAACGTAACGGGCTGTCCGTGAAAATCGCCCAGATGCTTTTGGAAGGTTCCACGCCCTTCTTCGCCCTCTTCGGTTCCGCCGACCCCGACAACAGCAGCATGACCATCGCCCACATCTGGCAGTCCGGCCTTGGTATCGGCGACCGCGACTACTATCTGGACAAAGACCAGCAAAACATTCGCGACGAGTACGTGAAACTGATGGCCAAGATGTTCAAGATGTCCGGCTATTGTGAGCTTACCGGTCACAGAAACGAGACCGAGATGGCCAAGCGCGTGATGGCTTTAGAGACCCTGCTTGCGCAGTACGCCATTGACAAGACCATCCTTCGCGACCCCTACCAGACCATCCACAAATGCACGCCCGCGGAGTTTCAACAGATGATCCCCGCCATCAACGTCAAACAATATCTGCAAACTTTAAATCTGAATATTGACACGCTCAATGTGAGCCAACCCACCTATATCCAAGGGGTCAACAACATCATCGAAGCCGCAGACTTCAACGTTATCCGGGACTACCTTGCCTGGAATGTCATCCGTGGCGCAAGCTCTTACTTGAGCGACGAGTTCGTGGACGCCAGCTTCGACTTCTACGGCAAAGTGCTCTCCGGCCGCAAGGAGAACCGCCCGCGCTGGAAACGCGTCATCGACAACATCGACGATTGTCTCGGCGAAGCTGTTGGACAAATGTATGTGAAGAATTACTTCCCAGCAGAGGCCAAAGTTCGTATGGAGCAACTGGTCAAGAATCTGCAGTGGGCACTCGGTGAGAGAATCAAGGCTTCCACCTGGATGACCGACGAAACCAAGAAAAACGCTTTGGAGAAATTGGCCGCTTTCACTGTGAAGATCGGCTATCCTGACAAATGGCGCGATTACAGCGGATTAACCATCGGTACAGAAAGTTATTATGCCAACGTGAAGAATTCCCGTCGCTTCGACATGGCTTACGCGCTGAGCAAAATCGGCAAGCCCGTCGATCCTACCGAATGGCAGATGACCCCGCAAACGGTGAATGCCTACTACGATCCCACCACCAACGAAATCTGTTTCCCTGCCGGCATTCTGCAACCCCCGTTCTTCGACATGAATGCGGATGATGCCGCCAACTACGGCGCTATCGGCGTGGTGATCGGCCACGAGATGACCCACGGCTTCGACGACCAAGGCCGCAACTACGACAAGGACGGCAATCTCGCCGACTGGTGGACCGAGAAGGACGCTGAGATCTTCAAAGAAAAAGCGCAACTCATCGTTGACCATTTCAACAGCATCGAAGTCGCTCCTGGAGTCTATGCCAATGGTGAGTTCACCCTGGGCGAAAACATCGCTGACAACGGTGGTCTGAACGTTTCCTACACAGCATTCCAAAAGGCTAAGAAAGAGGGTCAAATCAAGGGTGTGATGGATGAATTCACTCCTGAGCAACGCTTCTTCCTGGCATACGCTGCCGTTTGGGCTGCCAACATCCGTGAGGCAGAAATCCTGCGCCGCACCAAGAGCGACCCGCACGCCCTCGGCCGCTGGCGCGTGAATGCCACCCTGCGTCACATCGACCCCTTCTACGAAGCCTTCAACATTCAACCCGGCGACCCGATGTACATGGCACCGGAAAAACGCTCGCACATCTGGTAGTTAGCAGTTAGCAATTAGTAGTTAGCAGTTAGTAGTTATCAATTCCAAGAGGGCTGCAAGCCCGACACGTATCAGCCTAGGGTGAACGCAGTGAGCCCTAGGATATCAAGAAACAAATCAAAAAAGGGCTGAAAGCCCGACCTATGTCAACCTAGGGTGAAGCAAAGCGAGCCCTAGGATCATAAAAAGAAAAATATATGGCAAACAACAAAAAACTCGCCGTCATCGCATTCGGCGGCAACGCTTTGTTAAAAAGCAAACAGAGAGGCACCTATCAAGAGCAGATTGACAATGTGACAGAGACCTGTCGCAATCTGATTCCGCTGATTGAAGCTGGATACAACATCGTGATCGGTCACGGCAACGGCCCGCAAGTGGGCAATGTCATGTTACAACACAAGGCCGGCAAGGAGACCTTCCAAGTGGAGGACATGCCGCTGAACTTCTGCGTGGCTGAAACGCAAGGTTCCATCGGGGCACTCATCGAAGAAGGCCTGCGCCACATCTTCGCAGAGAAAGGCTGGAACAAAGACACCGTGACGCTTCTCACGCACGTGGAGGTCGATGGCAACGACCCACTCTTCCAGAACCCCACGAAGCCCGTCGGCCCGTACGTCAGCAAAGACGAGGCTGACCAATACCACGAGGAGACTGGCGACATCTACCGCGAGGATCCCAAAGGCAACGGCTGGCGCAAGGTGGTAGCTTCCCCGAAGCCCATCCGCATCCAAAACATCAAGTTAGTGAAACAACTGGCTGAGCAAGGCATTATCGTCATCACCGTTGGCGGCGGCGGCATTCCCGTGGCTATGAAAGACGGCTACCTCAAGGGCGTGCAAGCAGTCATCGACAAGGACTTAGCCTCTGCCATCACCGCCATAGAAATCGGCGCCGACGAGTTCTACATCCTCACCGACGTGCCGAAAGTCTATATCAACTTCCGTAAACCCAACGAGAAGGCTTTGGACACCATCACGGTCAGCGAAGCCAAGAAATACCTCGAAGAGAAGCATTTCACCGAAGGCTCCATGGCTCCGAAGGTACGCGCTGCCATCCAATATGTGGAGAAGAGCGGCAAGACCTGCATCATCACGGAAGCTGGAAAGCTTCACGATCCGAACTGCGGAACGAGAATCATTGCAGGATAATTCAAACGTAAAAAATTCAGCATAAAACCTAAGACGCGTAATTCATCAGTTACGCGTCTTTGCATTTAATGAATATGGCATATCATTTTAACAATCTGGTTTTTGAAGGCGGTGGTGTGAAAGGCATCGCCTACGTGGGGGCGCTCGAAGTGCTCCAAGAAGAAGGCATTTTGCAAAATGTAAAACGGGTGGCGGGAACTTCCGCAGGCGCCATGATGGCCGTTTTGGTCGGGTTACGCTACACCGCCGACGAAGTCAAGGAAATCCTCTGGGACCTGAATTTCAAGAAGTTCATGGACAGCTCATTCGGCATCGTACGCGACACGAAGCGGCTGCTCGAGGAGTTCGGCTGGTACAAGGGCGACTATTTCCGCAACCTGATGGCCGACTTAATCAAAAGGAAAACCGGCAATGGCGAGATCACCTTCAACCAACTTGCCGACATGAATAAGTTCAGGAAGATCTACCTCGTGGGAGCCAATCTATCAACGGGCACCTCCGAAACTTTTTGTCACGGGGATGACTATGGCGGAATGAAAATAGCGGACGCCGCCCGCATCTCCATGTCCATCCCGCTGTTTTTCGCTTCCGTCAAAGAAAAAGGACAAGAGAATCAATTTTACGTGGACGGCGGTCTTTTGGACAACTATTCCATTAAGACCTTCGACAGAGAGAATTTCGTGTACGACAAGCTACGTAACATCCGCCGCACCGACTATTACGACAAATTCAACAAGAAAAAGAGCATAAAGCCACAACTTGAGGGCAACCCTTACATTTACAACAAGGAGACGCTAGGCTTCCGTTTGGATGCCAAAGAGGACATCTCAATGTATCTCAATCACAAGGCCACCATTCGCAACAAAATCACCAGCTTCTTCACCTATTCTAAAGCATTGGTAACCACGCTCATCGATTTCCAGGACAACGTCCACTTGCACAGCGACGACTGGCAGCGCACAATCTATATCGACACCCTCGGCGTCCGCGCCATCGACTTCGACATCTCCGACATCAAAAAGCAGAAGCTCGTGGAATCCGGCCGCCAATATACCGAAGAGTACCTCAAGTGGTATAACGGCGACGAGGAAAAGGCAAACAAATAGAACCTCTGAATATGGATAAGAAAAAGTTTTTGAACAATAGCTGGTGGGCGCCGCTTATTATCAGCATCATCGGAACAGCCATCGGCGTGGGGTTAACCTTTGCCGTCAATAATTGGATGGACAAACGTCAGAAGCAACAGACACAGCGACTGATGGCGATGATGGTGATTCATGATATTGATGAATCCATCAACTATTTGAAAAACTATAAGGAGGAGGTTGAAACGATGTACTATACGACGATGTATGTCAGGAATCACCTCAGCGAACTCGAATCCTTGCCTACGGACACTCTTTTCCAAGCGCTTAAATTCATCGTAAACGACGAAGAGGACTTCCGTTTCGACATGTCGAAGGAGAAAATTTTCCATAGCAGCCCCGACATCTGGCAAAACTTAGGAAGCATGAAGTTCATCGACAATGTGCAGAGCTTCTATTTTGACCGCCAAACGTTCCAGAACATTTTTAACAGACCAAATCTTTGGCAGGAGCCAGTGCCCCTCAAAGAAACCGAATGTCTAATGATCGGAAGCAACAATTCGAGTTTGGAAGAATATTATGAACTATACTATAATAAATTGCGGGAATTTTTGAAGGAGAAATTGGCGGACGCGCATGTCAACTATTTTATTGATTATACCCCTCAGAGGATTGGTGTTATAAACACTTTCATAAAAGAATGGTCGATGATGAACGATGAGAACAAATTCCTGATGAGCATCACCGATGAAGAATTGGAAAACTACGTAAACAGCTTTAACACTAACGGCATTGCAGTAAAAGATAAGAACCTGATCGGAACATGGAGTTCATCATCCTCAGACGAACTAAACCAATTTGAATTCAGGAAAGACCACACCTATTCATTTACTTCAAATGAAACTTCTGCGGCAAATATCAATTTCTCACAAGGAAAGCTGACCCGGATTTATATAGAAACGGGGACATGGAAACTGGAAGGGGACTCGTTATTTGCAAAACCCGACAGCGTTGATTATAAATTAGATGCCAGCAAGATGACGGTCCAGCCAGAAAAACGAGAGATGCTCGACAATTGGGTTCAAAATTATCAAAAAGAGAGTTTAACCTTCTATCAGAACGCCATTAAGGACAGCAACTATCGGAGATCCTGGAACGCCCATCTCGACGCTTCCCGCAACAAATTGGAGCTGAAAAAGGACGAGAGTGTTTTGTATTACAAGAGGGGGAAGTGAAGGGAATGGTGTTAAGCTCGCTTTTTATCATTATTAGGAATATTTAAGAATCTCCATTTCCTCTTGTCCCTGCGAGCGACTATTCGTCGCACCGCCCCCACAAGCCCCCAAAAATTCCAAAAACATCTTCAACCGCAAGATTGCCCCGCTAACTCTCCGGCGAGGGCGTTAAGCGCGACACACTCTTCCCTGCTTATCCGACGAGAAGAGGGGACTTCTGAGGAAACCGCCGACATAAGGAGCAGGTTTCCGTGGCTGCAGGCGTCGAAAAGGGTACCCGGGGGCTTGTAGTAGTTCGTGAAAGCATATGGTACGAGCTGAATGACTGGTAATCCTTCATTCAAAGCGACCTCAAGCACCATCTTTTCCCACGGACTGATAAACGGACCGATTAAAGCCGATCCCTGTCTGGCCGCTATAATGCAACAGTTCATGTAACTCCTTTTTTCTTCCTCCGGCCACGCATTACTAACATGAACAGCGTTGAGAGGATTATCCAAAAGATGGAGATTGCCCACGGTGGAGAATGTACATTCACCATATTTTACATTTCGCATCACAGCAAAACAGTCAGAATGCATCCGTTTCACCATCAGCCTGCGGGGATTGTCCTTCACATAGTTAATCATATTCTGCAGTTGTCCGGCATGCCATAGGATTCGATCGTGGTAGCCCTTCTCCCAAAGTGGCCTCAGTGGTTTGCCATCTTCAGGCGTTTGCAATAGGGTGTTATAGGCTTTCGTGCAACCTACCATAAATCCTCTCACAACATCGCCCACAGAGATGTCCATCTCTTCTCTGACGAAAATAATTCCGTGGAAATGGTCTGGCATCAGTTGGTGCCCTATCAGTGAGATGTTACGCTTGCAAGTCTTTCCTATTCGCTCGCTTTTCTTGGCAGCAAACTGTCTCTGCAATACTGGAATGTTTTTCCAACACTGCAAAACTTTCTCTCCCAACGGTGTGGGGCGGATGAACGCGGATTCGGGGTTGTCGCCTTCAAGCGTTCCTAAAATGGGCTTGCGCCCTTCAGTGCATAGCGTCACCATGTAAATGCACCGTCCGTGGTAGTCGTTCTTAAGGCAGCGACGGTGACTCTTCGGCAGGGGTCTGGGGTCTTTAGGTTTCATAGTTTTTTCGTTTTGTTTCATAGTGCAAAAGTAGCATTTTTTTGGTTGCAGCTTTTGTTTTTTTTTGCGACGAATACGTCGCAACGCAGAGACAAGGTGAGACGGGAAGAAAAAAAAAGAGACGCAGCCTCTGCCGCGTCTCTACTTTTTTTCTGCGACGCTTGGAAGCGTCGGCTACTTCCTCACTTTCTTCACAAACTCCTCCACTTCCGGCACGCCGCCTTGATAGACGAGATAGCCGTCGTAGGGTTCGCGTTTGGTGATTTCGTCGTTAATGGGAGTGAGCATCAGCTTCTTCACATCTTCGCGCTTTTGACCGCTGTCCTTCGTGAGGCCCAACGCCCAACCAAGCTTGATGTAAGAGCTCTCTGCCAGCATGTTATCGGCAGGGATAATACCGCGTGCCATCATGTCGCGACCGGTGTCATAGACGAACATGTGGGTGTAGCCCCAGATGGTCTGCACGCTCATGTATTGGTGTACGCCGGCGTCTGTAGCGCGTTGAATAGCTTCAAACATGCCTTTGTTGACGTGACCCAGACCAGTGCCGTCCCACACAATGCCCTTGTATCCGTTGTCGATCAGCGCATCCAACACATCGGGTTTCATACCCGGATAGTAGTAGAGGATGGCCACGCGATCGTCGAAGGTGGGCACGATGCGGGTGACGTTCGGGTCGTTGAGGGCTAAGCTGCGCTTGTAGTCTTCGTAGTTGGTGATAACCTCCACCTTGCGGTGTTGCTCGCCTCTTCTGCGGTGGTTATAGACCTCCTTGATGGGCTGCACGCCGTCCTTGCGGTTCACCGTGGCCAGCGGCGTGTCGCCGATGGTACGGAAAGTAGAACGGTAGGAGCTGTGCATCTTACGCACGCGGGTACCGCGGTGCAGGAAACCGTAGTCGTCGCTGGTGGGCCCGAACATGCAGACCATCACCTCGGCGATGTCACCGTGACCAGCAGCGGTCATGGCGTGCATGAGGTTCAATGCCGCGTCGGAACTCGGACGGTCGGAACTTCTCTGCGAACCGACCAATACCACTGGCATCGGGAGGTTTTGGCACATGTAGGTCAACGCGGTGGCGGTGTGCGCCAGTGTATCAGTACCGTGACCTATCACGATGCCTTCAATGCCGGCTTTGATCTCGTCACCAATCTTGTTGGCCAATGCCTTATACTCTACGGGAGACATATTCTCGGAGAAGACGGCGAACACCTTTTCGGTTTCGAGGTTACAGATGTCGGCCAACTCGGGAACTGCGCCGTATAACTCGCCGGGGGAGAATGCGGGGATCACCGCACCCGTACGGTAGTCAAGACGGGAGGCGATGGTTCCGCCGGTGCCTAACAACTTCACGTGCGGCAACCCCGGGGTGTAAGGGAAAGCCTTCTCCGGAATCTTGAAAACGGGCTGCGGGTCGCGCTCGCCCTTCATGTCGGTGATCGTCTCGATGTCGATGCCGATGTTATAGCCAGTGGCCACCTTCATCACGATGTGGATGTCGTCGGTGTTCTCGGCACGGGGCAAAATTTTGCCCGAGAAGTGTCCGCGGGTGGTCTCCACTTCAGCTTTGTCCCACACGTGAACATCATATTTTTTGAGCATTTCCAGTGCTCTGCCTTTATATCCTTGGAATGTTACTTTATCGTCCATTTTGATAAGTTTAAGGTTTAGGGTTTAAGGTTTACGGTGAATAGGTTAGATAGATAATTCAGTGAATGGGAAGTTGCCGATTAATAGAGGACGGACACACCCGATGAGACTGTTGCGTTTGTCCGTCTCATTGGTGCGGGTGCGACGCGGTTTGAATGCGGCAGCTGCAACTTTCACCTTATCAAGAATCTCTTCTTTCGAAACCTTTTGATAACCAGTGAGTTTCAACAGCTCAGCAAAATCAGCATTCGGGTGCTCGAACATCAGCTTGAGGAAGTCGGGCGCGATGGACTTATCCAGACCTTCTTGTTTCAGGAAAGCGAAGAGGTCGTAGATGCGGTCGGCGTAGAACGGGATTCTGCCGTACTGACCGTGCAGGTGTTTGAGTCTATGACCGAAGAAGGTGCCGAGATATTTCGGGCAGAGTTCTAATTCGGTGGCGATTTTCTTGATGAGCGGGAAGAAGTTGTGTGTGAAGATGTACTTGAAGCAGTCTTCCGGCACGCCCCAAGCGACCATCTGTGCATAGCGATCGGAGACGGCGTCGGGGATGTTCTTGCGCAAATTCTCGATGTAATCGTTGGTCAACGGGATGGGCGCAGAGTCGGTATCGGGATACATACGATCGGCACCAGGCAGCACGCGCTCGAAAATGGTGGTGCCGTCGGGCAGGGCCTTGCGGGTCTCTTGCGGCACACCGTCGAAGGCCATCAACGCACGCTCCTCAATGACTTCCAAAGCGGTCTTCACATCGTCCTCGGGTGCCCAGAAGATGATCTGCGCATCGTTGTCGCCGGCATTCAACGCTTTGGCGGCCTTCTCGAAAACGCTACGGCTCACCACATCCTCCAAATCCTCGCTCGTAGCCATATTCGGACGTTCGAGGCAGGCGATAACCTTCAGTCTGTCAGCGAACTCGCTGTAGAACGGATGGCCGGGTTGGGTAAAGTGGGAGAGCAAACCGGCAAACTGAGGCAGGTTGACGGCATAGACCTTCGCACCGCCCTTGATGGCTTCGGTGATAGGGTCGAAATAGAAGTGGAACTGTTTGGGATCCAGCTCCGTATAACTCATTTTCCAATTGTCTTTGCTGATGCAGGCTTTCAGTTTCTCGCGGATGGCGAGCAATGCCCACTGACGGAAGCACTCCACGTGGGTGACCTCCGGAATCCATTTGGTGTGGGCCACGCCCTTCACCTCAATACGGGTGCCGCCGGTGCAGCTCACGTTCACGTCCTCACGACCTGCGCCGATGCCCGTGCGCACGCGGCCGGTGCTGCGGTTCAGGAAGCGGATGTAGTTACAAGCCTCTTCCACCTCATCGGGGTTCACCATTTCGGGGTAGGTCACTGTCTCGATGAGCGGCATACCCAAGCGGTCGGTGCGATAAATACGGGTGTGTCCGATGTCGGAAACCTCGCGACAGGCATCCTCCTCCACGCTGAGTTGGATGAGGCGCACCTTCTTGTTCTTCAGTTGAATCTCGCCGTCGATACCAAGGATGGCGGTTCTTTGGAAACCCGTCGGGATGGAACCGTCGAGGTACTGTTTACGGGTGATGTGCACCTCGCCCACGATCTTCAGTTTGGAAGCGAGTGCGATTTCGAGGGCATACTGCAGTGCCTCGGGATTGATGGGAAACGGCGGAGTGTCATCGACTTCGTACGTGCACGCCGTGCGGTGTGCAATACGATAGACGATGTTCTTGCGGGTTTTGAACTCCATGAGGGCCGTGCCGTCATATTCGCCCATCTCGGAAAGGGTGGGACGCATGTGACGCAGCAACTCCGCGTCGTATTGGTCCGGCTTTTGGAAGATGCCGGCGGGGCAGCGGCAGAAGAGCTTCTCTTTGGTGGCTAACTGCTGGTGGACCTCCAGGCCCGACATGAACCCGATACGGTCGTAGTCGGCCTGGGTGGCCTGCTTGCGGTCAACATAGCCGATGGCTTTTCTGCTGGCCTCGTAATTCTCTTGGGGATTGATAGTTTGCATTCTTGTCCTTATTTGTTTATTAGAATTATCGTTCATTATTTCCTATTGCCTCTTCCCTACTACTCCCTTCTCCCTTCTACGCTCTAGTCCCTACTATTCCCTATTCCCTCGACCCTCTCCCCTCAAACCAAGCGGCAAAAATAGAAAAATATTTTTTAACGTGCAAGAAAAAACGTCTGCACTAGCGAATTTCCAAGATTTCCATCCGCATCTCGCCTTGCGGGGTATTGAAGACCACTTCCTCCCCTACCTTCTTGTTCATCAGCACTTTACTAAGCGGTGAGATAAAAGAAATCTTCCCTTTCATGATATTGGCCTCATCGACTCCGACAATCTGATATTGCGCTATCTGGTTGTTTCTCAGGTTTTTGAATTTGATAGTCGCCCCGAAGGCCACATCGTGTTGTCGCTGTGGGTCGTAGTCGAGGACGCGGGCACTATGGATGCGCTCCTCCAGCAGACGTAGTTTGCCCGTCAGGAAGTTGTTGTTCACGCGGGCGTCGTTGTTATCGACCCCTTCATACTGCTTACGTTCGCGCAGAATCTCCTCGCGCTCAGCCTTCAGCTCCTCCAACCCCGCGCTCGTAACGAAATTCTCCACGCCCGCCGGCAAAAACGCCCTCGGTGTCAACATCGGGACATCCTCTTGGTCGCCCTCTTTTACAAAGCCTCTACTCATAATTAGTGTTTTTTAGAGTGCAAAAATACAATTTTTACGTTTGTGTCGTAAATCCTTTTGTAGTTTCAAGTTTCAGGTTTCAGGTTTCAAGTAGGGGTTTCGTAATTTTACTTGAAACTTGAAACATGAAACCTGAAACTAATTTTCGTACTTTTGCGCCCATTTTCGATTATGACCCTAAACGAACTTAAAAAGAAATATTACCGGTCTGAATCAGAGGCACTTGCCAACGCATTGAAGGCGAATGTCTCCGGTTCGGTTTTTGCCATTCAAGGGGTGAAAGGCTCCGCACAGGCCTTCATCGCGGCACAGGTTTCCGAGAACATCCCCAACACACAGCTCTTCCTTTTCCGCGACAGCGAGGAGGCCGCTTTCTTCTACAGCGACATGGAAATGCTGCTCAACGACCGCAGTAACTCGCTGCAGGACAAGCGGGTACTATACCTGCCATCCTCCTACAAGCGCAACAGCCGCTGGGGCGAGACCGACTCCTCCAACGTGAAACTCCGCGCCGAAATCCTCCACAAACTCTCGCAACCCGACCATCAGCCGCTGATTCTCGTCTCCTACCCCGAAGGCGTGGCGGAAACCGTTGTCACCCAAGAGTTTATCGACCGGAAATCCTTCTCCGTGAAGCGCGGCGAAGAGATTCTCACCGACGACTTCCTCAACAAGCTCTACGAACTCGAGTACCTGCCCGAGGACTTCGTCTATGAGCCCGGACAGTTCGCATGGCGCGGTAACATCTTCGACATCTTCTCCTACTCCGAAGAATACCCCATCCGTATCGAGTTCGAAGGCGACCGCATAGACTCCATCCGCTTCTTCAACCCTGAAACGCAGCTCTCTGTGCGTGAGGTGGATCACATCTACATCATGACCCCAATCGAGCAGAAAGCATCCGACAACGGCGACCGCGTGCCGTTCTTCTCTGTCTTGCCCGAGAACGCGGTCATCTGGCAGATGCACGCCGCCAATATCGCTTCCACCATCCACACCGCATATCAGGATATTGTTGATAATGAATACTTTGCCGAAAACGAGATTCCCATCATCATCAAGAAAACCTACCTAAAGGAAGTGGCGAACTTCCAGCGGGTGTATGTCAACACCCAAGAGGTGGACTCCCCATCCCTGACGCTCGATTTCAACATGCAGCCGCAGCACGATTTCGACAAGAGTTACGACTATCTGCTGCTGGAATGGATTGAGAATCTGGAACATGGCATCCAGAACTTCTTCCTGTCGGAGACACAGTCGCAGCTCGACCGCCTCTACAAGGTGATGCTCGACATTCTCGACAAATACAACCGGCAGAACGACGCCGCGTTCAAGATCGAACAGCTCTACACGCCGTTGCGCGAGGTACTGCATGAGGGCTTCACCGATGCAGATCACAAGATCGCGCTCTACACCGACCACCAATTCTGGAACAAGTTCCAACGCATGGTGCTCCGCGACCGCTACAAGAAGAGCGAAGCGCTGACGCTCAGGGAGATATATGACCTACAACCCGGCGATTACGTCACCCACATCGACCACGGTATCGGAGTTTATGAGGGTCTGCAGAAAATGCAGATGGGCGACAGCACGCAGGAGGTCATCAAAATCAGCTACAAAGACGGCGACACGCTCTATCTGAGCATCCACGCGCTGCACAAGATCAGCAAATACGTCGGCAAGGAGGGCACTCCGCCTACCATCCACCGTCTCAGTTCCGGAAGTTGGGAAAAGCTAAAGGAGCGTACCAAAAAGAGAGTCAAGGAGTTAGCCATCGATCTCATCAAGCTCTACTCCGAGCGCAAAGCCAAGAAGGGGTTCGCCTACTCGCCCGATAATTTCCTGCAAAGTACGCTGGAGTCATCGTTCATCTACGAGGACACCCCCGACCAAATCAAGACGTTGGCGGAGGTGAAGGCCGACATGGAAAGCGACCATCCGATGGACCGCCTCATCTGCGGCGACGTGGGCTTCGGCAAGACCGAAATCGCCATCCGTGCGGCGTTCAAGGCGGTGTGCGACAGCAAACAGGTGGCCGTTTTGGTGCCCACCACCGTACTTTCGATGCAGCACTACTACACCTTCAGCGAACGATTGGCCAATATGCCGTGTAACATCGCATATATCAACCGCTTCAAGAGCACGAAAGATATTAAGGATACACTGAAACGGGTAAAAGAGGGCAAAGTGGACATCCTCATCGGCACGCACCGGATTCTGAGCAAAGACGTGGTTTTCAAGGATTTGGGACTACTGATTATCGACGAGGAGCAGAAGTTCGGAGTAGCCGCGAAAGAGAAGATCCGCGAGATGCGCACCACCATCGACACCCTCACCATGTCTGCGACGCCCATCCCGCGCACACTGCAGTTCTCGCTCATCGGTGCCCGCGACATCTCCGTCATCACGACACCTCCACCCAACCGCCAGCCCATCGACACGCAAGTGCATGTCTTCGACGAGGACATCATGCGCGATGCCATCCAGTTCGAGTTGAACCGTGGTGGACAGGTGTTTGTGATTCACAATAAAATCCAGAACATCAAAGAATTAGCAGGATTAATCCAACGATTAGTTCCGAAGGCGCGAGTCGCCATCGGGCACGGTCAGATGGAGGGCGACCAGCTCGAAAAGATTATGACGCAGTTCATCAACGGCGAGTACGACGTGCTGGTTTCCACCACCATTGTGGAGTCCGGTTTGGACATCGTGAATGCCAACACCATGATCATCAATGATGCGCAGAACTTCGCGCTCAACGTGCTGCACCAGTTGCGCGGTCGCGTGGGCCGCAACAACCAAAAGGCCTACTGCTACCTCTTCATCAAGCCGTGGGACACCCTCAACGATCAGGCACGCAAGCGGTTACAGGCCATCGAGCAGTTCAGCGACATCGGCAGCGGCATCCACATCGCCCTCAGGGATTTGGACATCCGCGGTGCCGGCGACATCCTCGGTGCGGACCAAAGCGGCTTCATCAACGAGATGGGCTACGACATGTACCAGAAAATCCTGAACGAGGCTATCCAGGAGATGAAAGACGCCGGCGACGAAGGCCTTGGTGACCTGCAGATGGCCGACAACAGCGCGTTGTTGCGCCGGGAGTGCTCGTTGGAGACCGACATCGAGGCGCTGTTCCCCTCCACGTACATCTCCAACGTCACCGAGCGCATGAACCTCTACAAAGAGCTAGAATCCATCCGGGATCCGCAGAAACTGGAGGATTTCCGCAAGAAGATCACCGACATTTTCGGTCCGATGCCGCGCGAGACCGAGGAGTTGATGCAGACCATCCCGCTCCGCATGCTCGCCGCCGACCTCCACTTCGAAAAGATCGTCCTCAAGAAAAAGGTCTTCCACGGTTACTTCACCGGCAACTCGCACTCCTCCTACTTCCAGTCCGACGAATTCGGCAAGTTCCTGCTCTTCATGCAGATGAACCACCCCGTCGTGCAGCTCAAGGAGGCCAACCACAAGCTGGTTTGCAGCATCCACAACATCCCGACGTTC
>ONHS01000013.1 GCA_900317715.1 uncultured Bacteroidales bacterium
GGGCAGTTCCTCTTGACAGACGGTCAGCGCGTCGTATCCGTGGTAAGTTTCGTTGACGGTGAGGGTGAAGTGGGTGATGGTGACACAGCCGTCGAGGTCAGTTTCGGCAATGTCAAAGGTGCCGGCATGGTCGAAGGATTCGCCCATGAAGAGGACGGGCAGCTCGTTGTCGCATACGGTCTGCGAGGCGGTGTGCTCGGTGTTAGGGATTACGTTGAGCTCAAGATTCCAGACGCTGTCACAACCGTTGACAGTTTGCAGGGTGACGGTGTGGTTGCCGCCTTCGCTGAAAATGTAGCCTGTGCAGAATTCGTAAGGCAGTACGCCGTTACAAACGGTAACCAACGTGTCGCGGTTGTAAGTCGGATGGACGTTGAGGTGCAGACGGACGAGGCTGTCGCAGTTGTAGAGGGTCGGGTAGTGGATCTCGTAAACATCAGTCTCCCAATACTCTTGACCATTCCAGAAGAACGGCAGATCCACGTCGCAAATATCGACGGTGGTGTCTGCTGCGAAGGTCGGGTGGATGGTCAGATGCAGCGTGGCGATGCTGTCGCAACCGTTCACGGTTTGGAGGTTGAAGACCGTGGTGGAGAACGCCGGCGTGCCAACCGAGAAGACCGTATCACCGTAAGTGTAAGGCAGCTCGCTGTCGCAGATGGTGACATAATCATTCGTGGCAACGAAGTCGTGAATCGTCAAGTGCAAGGTGACCGTGGAGTCGCAACCGTTGATGTCGGTGAAGACTTGGTCATATTCACCTGTGGTAGTATAGGTGGAATCATTCCACGTGTAAGAATCGCAAGTGGTGGCAGAGAATTGGTTGAACTGAGCGTGATTGACCGTCAAGTGCACGGTGACGGTGCTGTCGCAGCCGTTCCGGTTGGTGAACACCTGCGGATAATCACCAGAAGTGGTATATACAGCATCATTCCAGGTAAAGCTGTCACAAACAACCGTGTCGAAAGCGGAAGTTTCGGCGTGATTCACTGTCAAATGCAAGGTGACGGTGGAGTCACAACCGTTCCGGTTGGTGAAATGCTGAATGTAATCATTGGAAACCGTATAAACAGAATCGTTCCAAGTGAAACTGTCGCAAACCGTAGTGTCGAAAGCGAAGGTTTCGGCGTAATTGACCGTCAAGTGCAAGGTGACGGTGGAGTCGCAGCCGTTCCGGTTGGTGAAATGCTGAATGTAATCATTGGAAACCGTATAAACAGAATCATTCCAGGTGAAACTATCGCAAACCGTAGTGTCTATGACAGAAGTTTCAGCGTAGTGGATGGTCAAGTGCAGGGTGACCACACTGTCGCAGCCGGAAGCGTTGACGAAGGTGTGCGTGAGCGTGTCGCAGGAGGCGGTGATGCCGGTGTGCTCGTACCAGTCGAAGCTGTAGCAAGCCACAGCGGTGGTGTCGCCAGTGTTGCTATGACCCACGGTGAGGTGCAAAGTGACCACACTGTCGCAACCAACAGCATTGGTGAAAGTATGTGTGAACTCACCGCTTTCGGTAATGTTCGTGTGGTTGTACCAGTCGAAACGGTCACAAGCAAAGGCTGTGGTGTCGCCAACGCTGGCCGGCAAGACGGTCAGATGTAGCGTCACCGTGGAATCACAACCGTTCAGGTCGGTGAAGTGCTGCACGTAATCGTTGGATGCCGTGTAGATACTGTCGTTCCAGGTGTAGCTGACGCAAGCCGTTTCGGTGAATTCGAAAGTGTTTTCAGGATAGATGTCCAGATGCAAGGTCACCACGCTGTCACAACCATGAACAGTCGGTAATGTGTCAACGTAAGTGCCTGCTTCCGTGATGATGGTACCATGGAAGTTGTAGCTGCCGTTGTAACAAATGGTGGTGTCGATTTCGCTGCTCTGGTTCGGCCAAACGGTCAACGTCAAAGTCGTCACGCTGTCGCATTGGAAGATGTTCTGGTCGTGGTTGACTAGCGTGTAAACGCCCGCTTCGGTAAACAAGGTGTCGAAATGGTTCTCTTGATAACGGTTGCCAGCGCAGATTTCGTCGGCCAAGGTCACGGCACTGGTCGGGTTGACGGTGACGTGCAGCACAAGGGTGCTGTCGCATCCATAGAAGGTGGGGATGATTCGCGTGTAAGTGGTGTCGCCCACTTTAGAACCCGTCACATTGAAACCGTTGTTACGGTAAACCTCACCCAAACAGAGCGTTGCGTAGAGGTCTGTAGTGTTCAGCTCGTGAACGATGAGGTGCAGCACGGTAGTGCTCGGACATCCGTTACCGTCAATGGATTGCAGCTCTTCATAGCTCTCTTCGGTGATGTTGGTGATGTTGAAACCGTTCTGGTTGTAGTCGCTTCCGTAGCAGACGTGCGCCTCGATGGTGTCGCGGGATTCAATACCCACGGTCAGCGTTAAGGTCACCAAACTGTCGCATCCGTTAACGGATTGGAAAAGAGCAGGATATGTGCCAGCTTCGGTCAGCACTTCACCGTTGAAGGTGTAACTGCCGCTTTCGCAAATCATACGGGAGATGCTCACGTTGTAAATCGGCGTGACCGTCAATCGAAGCTCGGTCAGACTGTCGCAACCAAAGATGTTGGTACCGTCGTTATAGAGCGTGTGGGTACCCGACTGTGCGAAGGTCGTGTCAAAACCGTTTCTGTTATAACGTTCACTTGCGCAAATCGTGTCGTACAGGATCACGTGGTGCGTCGGATTGACCGTGACGTGCAAGTTCACGGTGCTGTCGCAGTGGAACGTGGTGCTGTACACTTGGGTGAAGGTGGAGTCGCCAATCCAATTAGCGGTGAAAGCAAATCCATATTGATTGTAAGAAGCTCCGTTACAAAGCGTTGCTTCTAAGTTAGTGGTCTTGGGCTCGTGAACGATGAGGTGCAAAACAGTGGTGCTGTCGCAACCGTTCACATCCGGAGTGGAATGTTCATAATCATGCGTTTCAATGGCATGGTCAATGTTGAAATCGTATTGATGGTAATCGCCGTCCAAGCATATATCCGCATTGATTTCGCGGCGTTTCTCAGGACGTACATTCAAATGCAGGTTGATCACGCTGTCGCATTGGTTGACAGACGACAGAGTGACTTGATAATCGCCTGTCTCATTGAGCGTTGTACCGTGGAAATCGAATGCTCCGTTGAAGCAGATGGTATCATAAACATCCGTTTCGAAAATAGGATTCACGGTCAGCTCAATCGTGGTCACACTGTCGCAATTGTACACATTTTGGTCGTGACGGATCAGCGTGTAAACGCCACTCTCTACGAACGTGGTGTCAAAACCGTTTTCGTTGTAACGGCTGTTCTCGCAGGTGGCATCCGTGAGTGTCACGGCGCTTGTCGGGTGCACCGTGATGTTCAGCGTGATGGCGCTGTCGCAACCGTGGATGGTCTGTTGATGTTGATCTAGGGAGAATTGGCCCACTTCTGTGGCGGTGAATTCAAATCCGTTTTCGTTGTAACTTTCTCCTAAACAGAGCGTCTCGTTGATGACGGTGGTGGCAGGTTGATGTACGGTGAGATGGAGAACGGTGGTGCTGTCGCAACCATTGACATCGGGATTGGTATGGCTAAAATCACTGGAAACAGTAGCATCAGCTATTTCGAAGCCGTTTTCCATGTAAGATTCACCACGGCAAACTTCCGCGAAGATTTCGCCGTTGTTCTCCTCGCGCACGGTCAAGTGCAGGGTCACGACACTGTCGCAACCGTTAGCCGTCTCGAAACGCTGGATGTAATCGCCAGAAGCTGTGTAGGTGCTATCGTTCCAAGTGTATTCGTCACAGGTGGCAGTCTCCCATTCGTAAGTGGTGGCCGGATGGATGGTCAGCGTCAAAGTCACAATACTGTCACAACCGTTGGCGGCCGTGAAGGTTTGCGTGTATTCGCCAGAATGATCGTAAATAGTGCCGTTCCAGTCGTACACTTCGCAGTTTTCATCGGCAATACTATTCGTGACGACAGGCTTGACATATAAATATAAGGTCACCAAACTGTCACAGCTTGCGCTGGATTGTTCGTGGAGGACAATCTCTTGCGTGCCAGTTTCACTGAAGGAGACGTTGAGGTCATAGTTCTCGTAAACAACACCCTGACAAACCGTGTCATAAAGGGATTGAGGAGCATAATTGGGATGAATGGTGATGTTCAAAATCTGTTTAGCGCTTTCACAGCCCGTTTCGCTGTTGTAGTTGCTCACCTTGAAAGAGGTGGACTCTTCAACAGTGGTCACGTAATGAGCATTTTCGTCTAACAGCATCTCGTCTGCATCGTACCAACGGTAAAGCGTTGCGCCAGTGACGTAGTCGGCGAGGTCGGCGTTGAGGGTGCCGCAGTTCACGACGTTGGAGGTTACTTGCGGAGCGGCGGGAAGGGCGTTCCAAGTAGCCGTTACGGCTTGGCGTGCGCTCTTACAACCTGTGGTGGCGTTAAAAGCCTCCACATAACGGGTCATGGTGTAGGACTGGTTGCCATTGTAATTCAGAGCGATGGTGTTTTCTTCAACAGGTTCAATGGTCGTGCTCGTGGTTGGGTTGATGAACCAACGGCATTCGGTGCCGTTTTCATCGGGAGTGGCGGAGAGGTAAATCGTACCTGCACCACAACGAGGCGCGTTCGATACAGAAGCGATGGCGGGCACAGCGTTCACCGTGACGTTCACCTGCTTGCGGTCGCTTTCGCAGCCGCTGTTGGCGTTGTAGCTCGTGACATACAAGGTGGTGCTTTCGTCGAATGTGCTGTTGTAAGAGTTGGAAGTTGCGATGGGTTCGCCACCTGCTGCCATGTCGTACCAACGGCAAACGGTGCCGTTTTGACCGAGAGTGGCCGTCAGCGTGTAGTTGCCGGCACCACAGAAACTCTTGTCGGAAATGGTTGGCATAGAAGGTGCCGGGTTGACCGTTACTTGTAAAGTGATGACACTGTCACAACCTTCAGTATTGGTTGTGCGGATAGTGTAAGATCCAGAACTACTGATGCTTGTGCCTAAGAAATTGTAAGGCGTTTCATCGCTGCACAAAGTGAGTGTTTGGTTAGAAGAAGAGGAGTGCTTAATGGTGAAGTTATAAGTCACCGTGCTGTCACAACCCGTAGTGCTTACAAAATGCTTGGTGTCGGAGCCAGTGTTTGTATAAGTCTGACCTGCCCATTCGAATTGGTCGCATGCGACGGTGTCATAGACCTCGTTGAATCCGTTGTTGATGGTCAAAATCAAGGTCACCGTACTGTCGCAGCCTTTGGAGCTTTGCAGCGTCTCGATGTAGCTGCCGCTTTCGGTGTAGGTGTGTCCTGCCCAAGTGTAGGAACCACAAGCGGATTTCTCATCTGTGATGTTGGTGTAATTGTTGTTGACGGTTATGGTCTTTGGGACGATTGCGCTGCGGCATCCGTTGTTGTCGATGACAGCAGCATAGAAAGTAGTTGTGGTAGAAATGGTGGGGTTCGTTTCAATGACGTTGTTTCCGTTGGCATCGCTGTACCAGGTGATGGTGCTGCCTTGAGAGAGAAGGTCGATTTCCTGCTCACCGCAGACACTGGTGTCGCTCACAATCGGTGCATTCGGCAGCGGGTTGATGACCACGTGGACAGCCGTCAGTGCACTTTCGCAGCCATCGGCGCTGACAGCCTTGGCAAAGAAAGTGGCGCTGGCACTGATGTTCTTGACTTGGTAGGAGTTACCTCTTCCCAAGGAGTCCATTTCACTGTTGTACCAATAGATGGTGTTGCCCGTTGACGTAGCTAGGAGGGTTACATTGGTGCTTCCGTTGCTGCAGATAGGATCGGGATCGTTGGCGGTCGGAGCAGCGGGAACTTGTTTTACGCTCACCGTCATGGGACTGAGGGTGCTGCGACAGCCGTTCTCGATGACTGCAGCATAGAAGGTCGTGGTGCTTGTGATATGCTGATTGGTGTTGAGGATTTCGTTGTTGCCGTCCACATCAGAATACCAATGGTAATTGCTGTTTAAGGTGATGTCGCCCTCACCGCATACGCTGGTGCTGCTCACGCTCGGCGCGGCGGGCGCGGTGTTAACGGTAGCCGTTACGGAGACTCGGTCGGAGACGCAGCCGGCCGCATTCATGGCACTCACCTGGTAAACGGTGGTTTGCGATACGTAAGGAGTATAGCTGACACCCGTAGCTGATGCGCTTGATGCACCGTTGCTGTACCAGTTGTAGGTGAGGCTCTCGTCAGGATTCGTCACAGCCAGTGTTACAGTGCCGCTTCCGCAACGCGCGTCGCCAGCGGCGGTCGGTGCAACGGGACTCTCCGCTGAGCTCACGGTCTTTTCGGTAGTGGTGCTACAACCGTCAAGGTTGGCAGTGACCGAATAGGTTCCTGCTTCCGTGATGGTCTGAGTGCCGTTAGGCCAGGAGAAAGTCGTGCCGGGCTGTGCGCTAGTGGCGGTCAATGTGGCCGTACTGCCGGCGCAAAGTTGGTCAGGACCGTTAATGGTGACCGTAGGAGCGTTTTTGCTCGTGACCTGCAAGGAGGCCGTGCCGGAACAACCGTGCTCGTCGGTGCCCGTGACGGTGTACGTACCGCCAGCCGTGATGGTGAGCGGGTTGTCGCTACCGGAACCTGTGCCGCCCCACGTGTAGGTGCTTGCGCCCGTGGCAGTCAACGTGGACGTTGTGCCGGAACAGATGTAGTTTGAACCCGAAATGCTGACGGTGGGATTGTCATACACGGCAACCGTTGCCGTCGCCGTGGCGGAACAGTTGTTCGAAGTGCCGGTAACCGTGTAGGTGCCGGCATTGCTGACGTTGATGGCATTGGCATTGCTGCCGTTGCTCCAAGAGTAAGAGGTGGCGCCGCCCGCCGACAAGCTGGTAGGCGTACCCGAACAGACGGACGCCGTAGCATTTGCACTACCGTTGATGGTGACATTCGGTATGGGGTTCACGGTGATGTACGCATTGGCGGAACTGGAACAACCATTCGTGGTACCCGTCACGGTCACCGTATATTCACCGCTCGCCGTGTTGGAATAAGTGGCATTGGCATTGTTGCCCAACCCATTGCTCCAACTGTAGCTGTCCGCACCGCTCGCCGTCATCGTAACACTCTGCCCCGCACAAACGGTGTAGTTGCCATTGTTGGAGAGGGTGATGGTAGGAGCGGGTTGAACATTGAAGTGAATGGTATAAGTGATGTTGGATCCTAATCGATTAATAGTGGCTGTGTAGTTATTGGAGGGAGTCGGATTTGTTATATGCACTTGACCTTTGCTGTTTGCTATTGTTGATAAAGCTGTAGCTGAAATAGTAAGCGAAGCAATGTCGCTTGCACAACAATTGACGGTGTATTCGTGAGTGTTCTGATTAAAATTAGGGATGGTAGAGCCATTTACTGTAATATCCGTCATTTCACCAATGTAAACCATTTCAATATCGTCCATGTAAAGACGATCGTTTTTGTTACCTTGGCCTGGAGTTTTGTTCGTCGTAAATGTGACAAGAATATAATGAGGCACGGCATTGTAGCTAGCGTATGTGTTGTAATCAAAATCAACCTCGAATTGTTGCCAGCTTGAAGAGGCACTAGAAGAGGAGGAGGTAGTGCGTAGGAATTCTTTTTCTGCTATACAGACCGCATGGCTATTATTGTTGATAGGATCGTGCATAGCGTAATTGTCATGAATGATGGCACTTACTCGAGCTTGAACAGAACTAGATGTGGCGTAGAAACTGGCCCAAAAGCGTAATTTATCAGGATAGCCAGTGAATGCGTGGCAGTGATCGGTACCAATGTCAGAGTAATTGTAGTTCCCTTCAGTGTCACCAGCTGACATACTACTGGCATTTATTCTACCTGTTGTGAAATTGCCATTGGCCATAATACCCATAAAAGCATTTCTGGGTTTGATACAGCAAGAGTAGTTGCCAGTATGTCCAGTTGCACGTTCGTGCTGTGTTGCGTCAACCATGTTGGCATAAGTACCTGATGCGGTATTGAAAGTATGCCATCCAGAAGGAACAGAAGTGCTGCTTGTACCAGGCCAGTTCTCAAAACCACCGTTTGATAGTTGGTAGGTCTGAGCCAATCCAAAATAAACATTCAATAAAGCTGTAATCAATAACAGTAAAACTTTTTTCATATTTAATATTTTTAACATTATTATCTCTTTCTATTTCCCATCATTCATCGTCCCATCATTCATCATTCATCATTCATCATTCCCCCCAAAAAAAACGGCGGCAAAAATACAAAATTCACCATACGAAAAACCTATTAACATCATTTTTTATACCTAAAATAATGGAAATCAGAAAAATAAAAATGTTAACAAAAGTTAACTTATCCTGTTTCAGGGTGTTTTACGCAATAATATTGAGAAATGTTCGTTTGTGATTGGTGCTTAGTGATTTGAGTTGTTTTATATGTTATACGTCATTAATCACAAATCAAACGTCAAACATCAACCCCAAATGTCTATGATAAACTTCGCCCCTTGTTTGTCCAAAACCATTAGAAACTTCCTGCTGACCGCGCTTGTCGTGGGCGTGATGTGCAATGCCGCGTTCGCGCAGACTTCCGATTTCAAGGTTCAGTACGAGATTCCATACGCGCAAGCGCTGTTCCCGGGACAGGATAAGATGCAGAAGCTCTGTTTCGACTTCTATGAGCCGATAAGCGCGGTCGATACGTTGCGACCGCTGGTGATCACCCTGTTTGGCGGCGGTTTTGTGGCGGGATCCCGCGACTATGAGGATATGGTGGCGTTTTGCGAGCACTTCGCCCAAAACGGTTGCGCCGCCGCCTCCATCGACTATCGTCTGATGCGCGCGAGGAATTTTTCGTCGAAAGAATTGATACGAACGGGCTACATGGCCGCGCAGGATGTGAGTGCCGCCGTGCGTTTCTTCAAAGCCCATTGGGAGGAGTATCACATCGACACAAACCTTATTTTCCTGTTGGGACAGTCGGCGGGCGCGGTGGCGATTCTCCATGCACTCTACATGGACGAGGACGAGCGGCCTGCCGAGACTTTCGAAGAACCGGAGTTGCCGCCGTTGCATTCCTTGGGCAAGGAGGAGGCTCAGTCGCATACCTTTAGCGTGGCGGGCGTCATCGCCCTGTGGGGCTGCATCTTCGACCCGGAGATGATAGATGCCGATGAGACCACCCCGGTCTGTCTCATCCATGGCGGAAAAGACAAGATATTGCCGGTGGATTCAGGCTACGCCTATTCGGTGCGGGGACTCCCATACGCGTATGGCTCGCGCTCGATGGTTGAACAACTCAAAAAAAACGGCACGAGCTCGTTCGAGTTCCATTTCCTCGAAGACGAGTCTCATGCCTTCTATTTCAAATATCTATGCTTATATCACTTGGAAGAGCTGAAGTTTGACCAGTGTTTCCAAATAGCTCTGCAATTCATCCGCCGAAACACCATAAAATAATTTTTTCCTCTTCCTTAATTATGCATTATGAATTATGCATTATGAATTATGAATTATGAATTATGAATTGATATCACCTTCTTCCAGATCAAACATCTTCCGTAACTTCTCAAACAAGCCCTCATCTTCAACTTCCGGAGGAGCGGCGCAACAGCAGGCATCCATGCAGGCTCCGACTAAATGTGACCGAAGGTCGTAGGGACGGTCGAGGTCGGGCAGCGCGAAGTAGTCATTGTTCAGCTCGATGGGCAATTTTTCATCAGAAGCCTCAAAAGCTGCAATATCGTCGTCAACGATGTCGCTCATCTTTGCAATTTGCTGAAGTTCATAGTCTTCGCTCACGTCTTTTGAGAACGAGCGCATCTCTTCGATGGGCAGGTTGCCGTCTAACCATGCGGAAAATTGTTCCGCACTCTTGGATTTATGGAAAGGGTCACGCATGTAGCACCTCCTTTTTATATACCAGCTCATACTGAGCTTTGGCTAACTTGTGTTTGTTGTAGTAATTGTCCATGCTCATGCCCAGAGCCTCGGCGGTCTCCTCGTTGGTGTACTCTTCGAGGTAGCGTAACCGGATGAGGGCGCTGTAACGCTGGTTGGGCATCATCCTCAACACGGTAAGGACATCGTTTCGATTGATGTTGCTGAAGTCGGGTTCTTCGAATCCATAACGCGCATCTTGCCGCTCGTTATAGTTTTCGTTATCTGGTTGATCGATAGGCTCTTGAATCTCCATCTGTTTTTTTACGGAATACTGTTCGTAACAGTAATACAGGCATACGGTCTTGAGCCAGGTGGTGAGGGAGCTCTCGCCCCGGTAGCTTTCGAGCTTGCATCTGCCGGTGTTGGGACTCGGCGCGAGCAGCAGCACGTAGATTTCGTCGATGAACTCCTTGCAGCAGCCGCAATCGGTGTAATAATGGTCGTAAATGGACTTGAACAGCGGATAACACTGGCGGTAGAAATAGCTACGGGTGACCCCCTCATCGCGTCTGATGAGCGCTTTGGCCACCCGTAGGTCTTCCGCGTATATCCGTTTAACTTCCATTTATTTCCATTTTTTCACGCGGCAAAGATACAAAAAAATGTTGATTACTGCCCGATTTCATCAAAAGCTTCGTTCGCCATGTCCGCAAAGTATTCCATTCGTTCGACGTGGGAGGCTTCAGCCATTTGTCCAGACTCGTGATAGTCATGGATACGTCTGAAGAGGTTCATGCGGGTGCTGGTGTCCTTGGCCATGCATGCCACGGTGCCGTCGGCGTTGTAGTCGAAGTTGCGGGCGTTGCGGATGGAGAGGGTGAAGGCAACCTCTACGGCGTCTTGGTTCGCGCCCATGTAGGTGAACGTCCAGCCCTGCTTGCGCAAGTCTTCCACCAGCGACTTCACCGCCACGCCCGTGTATTCGCTGGAAGAATTTTCCAGACCGTCGGTGATGATGGTGACCACCACCATGGCGTTGTCGAGTTGCTCCACGTGATGACGGATGTCGTTGAGCGTGAAGCCCATAGCGTCGTAGAGTGGGGTGGTGCAGCACGGACGGTAATCCTTGGCGGAGAGCGGTCCGATTTCACGGACAGGCACCTTGTCGTAGATTTTGCGTTTCTCGCAGCCGCAGAAGGCCACCAAAGTGAAGAAGTGCTCTTGCGAGTCCGCGTAGTTCTCCTGCGCCTTCCGGATGCCCGCGATGGTTTCGTTCAGTCCGCTCACGGCCGCCTCGCGGAGGGAGGACATGGATCCGCTCTGGTCGAGGATCACCACATTGAAGATTTGAGTCTTAGCCGTTTTCGTTTTGATGTTTACGTTTTCCATTGTATGATAATTTTTGATTTGAATTTGATTGTTGACAATGGTATAGAGGGAATCGGAAACGGGAATCTATCAGTAAGGTGAAAAAAAATAAAAAAAACGCCCGAACGGTTCAGTCGTTCAGGCATTTCGCTGGCGGAAAGTACAGGATTCGAACCTGTGAAGGTTGTTACACCTTGGCGGTTTTCGAAACCGCTGCCTTCAGCCGCTCGGCCAACTTTCCTTCCTCAAAAAGAGTGCGCAAAAATACACTTTTTTCGCATTGCGCGATGAGGAAGGGAGAATTTTTTTGTTGATGTGTGACGTGTGACGGGGAATAAGTTAGCAATTAGCAGTTAGTAGTTAGCAGTTAAAGCCAACAGCAAATAGCCAACAGCAAATAGATAACAGCCAATAGCCAAAACAAACGCAGTCCTGGAAAGGCCAGAACTGCGTTTGTAAATAAATAATTCCGAAAAAATCGAACTATTTCACATTCTTCAGCACTTCCACGAGGAAGTCATAGAACTTGCCAACGCTCTCGATGTTGACGCGCTCGACGGGAGAGTGCGGGTGCTCGATGGTCGGACCGAAGGAGACCATGTCCCAATCGGGATAGCAGACGCCGAAGAGACCGCATTCCAGACCTGCGTGGATGGCCATGACCTTGGGGTCGTTGCCGAATTTCTCCTTATAGACCTTCATGCAGGTGTTCATGATGGGGCTCTTCATGTTGGGGTTCCAGCCGGGATAGGCGCCGGTGAGCTCGATGCCGCATTCGGCCAGCTCGGCGATGGCGACCATCTTCTCGCCCAGCGCTTCCTTGGCGCTGTTCACGCTGCTGCGCATCAAGCACTTGGCGCTCATCTCACCGTTCTCGGCGACGAAGTTGGCGAGGTTGTTGGAGGTCTCCACCAAACCGGGCATGGAGTCGCTCATGCGCTGCACACCGTTCGGTATGGCGAAAATCATGTTCAGGAACTGGCTCAAAGCCTTGGGCTCGATGACCTGTGCGGGAGCATCGACAGCCGTCACGGTGAGGCTGAGACCTTCCTCGGTGAGAGCGAACTCGTTCTTCACCATAGCTTCGAACTCCTTGGCAAATGCCTCGAATTCAGCAGCTTTCGCAGCGGGAACGGTCAGGATGGCCGTGGCCTCGCGCGGGATGGCGTTGCGCAGACCGCCGCCGTTGATGCAAGCGACGCAGCCGCCGAAGTTGCGGACAGCCTTCTGCAGGAAGCGGGTGGCAATCTTGTTGGCGTTGGTGCGACCGAGGTTGATGTCCATGCCGGAGTGACCGCCGTGCAGACCGGTGACGAAGAGTTTGTAGCCCTTCATGCCAGCGGGAGTAGCCACGGTGGTGTATTTGCGGCAGAAGTTGGCGTCCAGACCGCCGGCGCAACCCACATACATTTCACCTTCGGTTTCAGAGTCGAGGTTGATGAGGATTTTGCCCTTCACGAAGCCGGGTTTCAAACCGAAAGCGCCAGTCATGCCGGTCTCTTCGTCGATGGTGACGAGCACCTCGATGGGTCCGTGTTGGCAGTTGGGGTCGGTGATAGCGGCCAGAGCGGCAGCCACGCCGATTCCGTCGTCAGCACCCAGGGTGGTCTTATTGGCGCGCACCCAACCGTTGTCGATGATCGGCTCGATGGGGTCGGTGAGGAAATCGTGTTTCTTGTCGCTGTCGGCTTGCGGCACCATGTCACAGTGCGCTTGCAGCACGACGGGCGTGCGGTTCTCGAAGCCAGGGGTGGCCGGAACACTGAACAGCAGGTTGCCGGTCTCGTCTTGCACAACATCGATATTGTTCTCTTTGGCCCATTCCTTATACCATTTCACCACAGCGGTTTCGTGTTTGGAAGGGTGGGGAGCGTCACAAATGTGTCCGAAAATGTCCCATAATCCTTTGGGATACAGTGTCAAAAGTTCTTGATTCATTGCAATATTGTTTTAGTTTATAATAAATGATTGTCTTTTCTCAAAAGAACCCGCAAAGGTAAAAATTTTTTTGATAAAAGATGTCTCCAAAGAAACAATTGCAATCGGGTTGCATTTTTTTTTGATTGCTATATAAGATTTTGTATATTTGCAGCTTCGTTGAAACAGATGGCGGAAAAGATAAACAAGGATTACTAATGGACACCTATTCACATCGTTATTCCATCACAGCAGCGGACATGGATACCCGTTATCGGATGACACCGAACGCTGTGTTGCTGTATTACCAAGACTGCTGGGCGCGATTTATGTCGTGCCTGCACTTGGCTGCTTTTGACATAGTCAAGCATAATTTACTATGGATAATTACAGAGTTCAACGCATATTTTGAACCCGAGACTGCGCTTTGGTCGGACGACATCGAAGTTACGGTCTGGAACAGTCAAGTATCTGCTTTGCGTTGCTATGCCGAGTATCGCATTCGTCGTACGGATGGCACCGAAGTGGCACATGGCTATGGCTGCTGGAGCCTGATTGAAGTAAGCTCGCATCATCTCGCGCCTACTACAGCCTTGCCTCACCCCGTACCGGCACTCCCTCAGATGGCTGCCGAAAGCCATCGCAAACGTCGTTTCAAGGACAAAGGAACTGTCCTACAAACGTATGAACACCGCGTCAACCCGATTAACCTTGACATCAATGGTCATGTCAATAATCGCACATACCTGTCTATCGCTATGCGATTCGCCGAAGAGGCGTTCATGGATCAGTACGCTATTCGTTGTATGTCAATTCTTTGGCAACACGAGTCTTTCCTTGGCGACACGATTCAATGTCAACTAGCGATCTTGCCTAACGACATCGAGGACGAATATCACTATCTCCACACGATGCTTCGCAACGACACCGAAATCGCCGCGCAGGTCTATTCCGAATGGGTACCTCGCACAATCCATCACGACGTTTCTGCCGAGGCTGTAAGGAAATAACAATCTTTAGTTAAAAAAATGTCATTTTAAGACAGCAAGGTTAAAAAACCTTACATAATTAGATTTTTTTTTGTACTTTTGCACCTTTTTTGTGAACAAGGTTATGGGGGAAGAGAAATATCTTGGAAAAAAAAGGTATCAAGGGTACAAGCACTATGCCCGTTTCATGAATCGGCATCAGATGTACCGCAGGATGAAAAGGAAGCGATTGTTTGAAAAGCTAAAAGATATAATATGAAAAGAGTAGTAATAACGGGCATGGGCATCTGGTCCTGCCTCGGAAAATCGTTAGACGAAGTGCGTGACTCGTTGTACACGGGTAAGTCGGGAATCATCCTTGATCCCGTGCGTAAAGAGATGGGCTTCCGTTCTGGTCTGACAGCCAAAGTAGATATCCCTGATTTGAAGGGCATTTTAAGCCGATCACAACGCGCCTTCATGCCCGAACAGGCTAAATACGCATACTGCGCGACGGTAGAAGCATTGCGTAATGCAGGCATCGATCAGGATTATTTGGATAAGCACGATGTGGGTCTGTTGTATGGCAATGACTCAGCCGTTGATCCGGCTGTTCGTGCGGTGGATACGATTCGCGAGAAAAAAGACACGACGTTGTGCGGAAGTGGTGCTATCTTCCAGTCGATGAACTCGACGGTGACGATGAATCTTGGTACCATCTTCCATCTTCGTGGAATCAACCTGACGATCAGCGGAGCTTGTGCCAGCGGTTCTCATGCCATCGGTTTGGGTGCATTGCTGATCCAAACAGGTCTGCAAGATATGATCGTGTGCGGCGGTGCGCAAGAAGTGAATCCGTTCTCAGTTGGATCGTTCGACGGAATCTCCGCCTTCTCCACTCGCGAGGATGCGCCGGAGAAAGCGTCTCGTCCGTTCGACCGTGATCGTGATGGCTTGGTGCCTGGCGGCGGAGCAGCAACGGTGATCGTCGAGGAGTATGAGCACGCTGTGAAACGTGGTGCGCCTATCCTCGCGGAAATTCTCGGCTATGGCTTCTCCGCGAATGGCGAACATATCTCCTCGCCGAATGTGGAAGGACCGAGCAAGTCGCTATACATGGCGATTGAGCGTGCGGGTATCAGCATTGACGAGATAGGTTACATCAACGCTCACGCAACATCGACGCACGTGGGGGACACAAACGAGGCGAAAGCGATCTATAACGTCTTTGGTGACCGCAAGATTGAAGTGACATCCACCAAGTCACAAACAGGACATGAGATGTGGATGGCCGGTGCAAGTGAAATCATCTACTCGATGCTGATGATGAAAAACGACTTCATCGCAGCAAACATCAACTTCGAGAACCCTGACGAAGACAGCGCCAAGCTGCTGATACCGAGCAAACGCATAGAGAAACATTTCGACACGTTCCTAAGCAACAGTTTTGGCTTTGGCGGCACGAACGCAACGCTGATTGTTCGGAATATGTAATTATGTAAATCATTAAATTGTATATTAAAATTATGGAAAAGAAAGAATTGATTGCCAAAATCAACAGTGTTTTGGCAGAAGAATTTGAAGTAGAAGAAAGTATCATCACTCCGGAAGCGAACATAAAGAAGACGCTGATGTTGGACAGCTTGAGTTTGGTGGATATGTTGGTACTCATCGAAAGCGAGTTCGGTGTGAAGATCCAACCTACAGAGTTGGTTAAGGTCCAAACGTTTGAGGCATTGTATGACTATTTAGCTGAACGCGTGTGATTTTTCGTGACAAAGAAATATTTATGTTGATCCCGCAACGTCCACCAATAGTAATGGTGGACGTTGTGTGGTCTGCTGACGAACAAAGCGCCGACACCGGATTGACCATCCAAGAGGACAATATCTTCGTCAAGGATGGCCTTTTCCGCGAGCCGGGTTTGATAGAACATATCGCTCAGTCTGCCGCTGCTTTTGCAGGCTACGGGACATTCGTCCGTGGTGAAGAGCCCAAACTCGGGTTTATTGGCGAGATAAAAGACTGTGTATTTAATCTCATGCCGCCGGTTGGCAGTGAACTACGCACGCATACACAACTTGTTACGGAGATTGGTGGCATCCGACTTATCAATGCCGAAGTGCGACTCAAAGACGAATTGGTGGCAACCTGTGTAATGAAATTTTTCCTCAAAGATGATTAACGATTATTTCACTATCCTCAGAAGCGAAGCGACTGACCATTTATCCGGTGTGGTAAGTGTTCGTCTTAACGCGCATAGTATCGTATATGAGGGACATTTCCCCGGTGAACCTGTATCGCCTGGCGTTTGTAACATCGAAATGATCCGTGAGTGTGCCGAAGCCGTGCACGGTCATGCGCTTCGCATCAATCGTATCAAGCAATGTCGCCTTACCACTCTTGTCACTCCGCTCAACCACTCCACGGCTGATGTCACTATCAACCTCCAAGAACAGGATCCAAATACTTATCGCCTGACTGCCACTCTGGGCAAAGGCGAAGAGACATACCTGACACTCAAAGCGGACGTTGCTGATGAATAATAATCGAGTAGTAATCATAGGAGCCGGTTTAGGCGGCCTGCAATGCGCCTTTGTGCTGGCCAAGAACGGCATGGAGGTTACTGTACTTGAGCAAGACCGCGTGGTGGGTGGTTGTCTGCAGTCTTTCCGACGTGGAAACACCCTGTTCGACACGGGCTTTCACTATGTAGGCGGCCTGCGTGAGGGCGAGTCGTTGAATCCGCTTTTTCGATATTTTAATCTGTTGGATTTGCCGTGGCAAGCGCTTGATGAGGAATGCTTTGACGAAGTCGTCATCGGCGATGAGCGTTTCTCCTATGCAGTCGGTCATGAGCGATTCATTCAAACACTCTCAGCGGCATTTCCGCACGAACAGGCGGGCATACGCGCATATACAAACGTTTTAAGAGGAGTAGGAGAGCATATCTACGATGCGTTGAAGCCGCGTCAGGCAGACAATTTCTATGAACGTTCACTTTTCGCACGTTCGGCGCATGATTTCCTGTGCGAGACGATACAAGATCCGTTGCTACGTCAAGTGCTGTCAGGCACTTCGCTAAAGATGGAACTAAACGCTCCGACGCTGCCTCTATACCCCTTCGCGCAGATTAACAACTCATTTATCCAATCCGCGTGGCGGTTGCGTGGCGGTGGGCAGCAGATAGCCGACCATCTCGTCTCCGACATCGAACAAATGGGCGGAATAGTGCGCACGAGTGCGGCTGTAAGCAAGATAGAGGAAAACGGTCAAGTACGCGGTGTGTGGGTGAACGGCGATGAATTTATCGAAGCAGACTATGTGATCTGCGATATCCATCCGCAAGAGGCCATGCGGCTGATGGCGGAATGTCCCTCGATACGTAAGATATATCGCCGTCGCATGCTGGCCTTAGCAGATACGATCGGCATCTTCACGGCCAATATCCGCCTCAAACCGAATGTTCTACCCTACGAGAACAAGAATATCTTTGTTCATCGCAAGGATGCCGATCTATGGAATATCCGTACGGGCAGGACAGAAAGTGTGATGGTTAGTTTCTACCCCGACCAGGCGGCAATCGATCTGCTCACCCCAATGCACTGGTCAGAAGTGTCGCAATGGGCAGACAAGCCTGTCGGTCATCGCGGCGAGGATTATGTGGCGTTCAAACAGCGTAAGACGGAGGAATGCTTGGCATTGGTAGAGCAACGGCTGCCGCAACTGCGCGGCGCGATAGACCATGTCTATACCTCAACACCATTAACCTATCAGCGTCACACCCGCACGAACGAGGGCTCTGCCTACGGTATCCGAAAGGACTGGCGCTCACTTATAACTACAGTCCTCACCCCTAAGACACCGGTGCGAAATGTGTTGCTTACCGGTCAGAACTTGAATTTACATGGACTGCTCGGCGTGTCAATGACTTCTGTCATCACTTGTGCCGAAATCCTTGGATCAGAAGTGCTCGATTGACGCAGAAAAAGAATATATTTGCCGCGTCGTTTTTCTCAGACTCTGTTTAACAGGCCTCGCAGGGTCTCGAAGTATGGCGTGTAAATGGTAAAATAGAAACACCCTGAAATATGAAACACCTATCTCGTTGGTTACCAATACGGTCTGTATCTCGGATGTGGCGTGAACCAGATCCAAAACAAATACGCTGCCGTTTACGCTCCTGCTCTGTTGGTATTACTACCGCAAACGCAACCCGCTGCCCGTCATGGTAGGTCACTTTCTGGTTAATTTGCCAGCGGTGATACAGATGGTGGCGATCTCTTTTATGGCGGGGACGCAATAGATAGATTGTGAAAAATATACTAATTTTATCCATACTGTTATTAGTATGGATTTTTTTTTTGTATTTTTGCCACGTGAATTGATAATAACTTATTGATGAAAAAAACGCAGAAGATCCGTTGGACAGCATTAGGGGCAAAAACGAGTGTTGCGATTCTCGTCACTGCTGCGCTTCTGATGCTGGCGCTTTCGGCTGTGCAGAGTTATTATGCGCGCAAGGAGATTCGTGCCAATCTGGAGCGTAACACCGAACTGGACTTGTTTATCAAGGCGCAGAAAATCAAGTATTCCCTCGAAGCGGTGGAAAATGCCTTGCAAAACCATATTGACGATATAGAGCGTTCCCTCCCATATCCCGACTCCTTGTTCTCCGTCACGCGGCGCATCGTGGAGCAGAATCCCGATTTCGATGGATGCTGCATCGCCATGATTCCAGACTACTATCCTGAAAAAGGCCGCCTTTTCCAGCCTTGTTCCTATCGAGACGGCAAGACCATCAATACATATCTCTATGATGTCGAGAAATACGACTACACCCAAATCGCCTATTTTAACTTTGCGGTGGATAATGACACGGCCTACTGGAGCGAGCCCTATCGCGATCCCGACGATTCGAGTGTGATACTGGTCACGTACAATTTCCCAGTGCATGACCCGAGTGGTCGGGTGGTCGCCCTTCTCGGCGTCGATCTCGATGCCGCATGGTTAGGCGATGTATTGAACGCCCACGGCCTGTTCCCTTCTTCGTACAATCTCCTGCTCTCAGGCAAGGGCAGGCTGATATGTGGTCCGAATCCTGCTGAAGTCAAGCATCAGGATGTGAAGGATATGGTGGCCATGATCAATGACTCTACGCTAAACCGATACTTAAGTCATACAGGAAAGAGCACTATTCTTGCGTTTGTTGACAAGGAAGACGGCGAAAAAGGCCATGTGTCCTACAACAGCCCCAAGATGATTGCACCCTGGCAAATCGCCACGGTCAACTATGACGAAGAGGTTTTTGCACCGTTGATTCAAACACGTCGGCGCAATATCGTGCTGACGTTGATGGGTTTGCTGATCCTCGCTTTCATCATCCATCGTTCCGCCCAGAGCATCTACAAACTTCGGGATGCCAATGCCGAGAAACAGCGCATCGACAGTGAGTTGATGATTGCCAAGAACATTCAGATGAACATGTTGCCCGAAACGTATCCGCCCTTTCCCGACCGCAACGACCTCGACATCTATGGTTCGTTGGTGCCGGCCAAAATGGTGGGCGGCGACCTTTACGACTTCTTCATCCGCGACGAGAAACTCTATTTCTGCATCGGCGACGTCAGCGGCAAAAGCGTTCCGGCCGCCTTGGTGATGGCCGTCACACACTCGCTGTTCCTCAGCATCTCCTCGCATGAGAGCCATCCTGCGCGCATCATGCAGGGTATCAACGAGAGCTTGTGTCGCGGCAATGAGTCGAACATGTTCGTGACGTTCTTCATTGGCGTGCTCGACCTGCCCACGGGTCTCCTGCGATACTGCAACGCGGGACACAACCCGCCGTTAACCATAATAGGCGAGCTGGTCGAGCCGCTTCCTGCCAAAGCCAATTTGCCGATGGGCGTGATAGCCGAATTCGACTATATGATGCAGCAAACGCGTGTCGAGCCTGAGACCATGATCGTCCTCTATACCGATGGTCTTACCGAAGCCAAGAACATGGATCGCAAGCAGTTTGGCCTCGAAAAGACGCTTAAAATCTTGGAAAAATGTCACGACGCCACGGCAACGCAACTCATTCAAACCCTCACGAAAAAGGTAGATGCCTTTGTGGGGGAGGCCGAGCCGAGCGACGACCTCACCCTGCTGGCTATCCGTTATACTCCCAAGGAAGAGTCCTGGACCCTTTCCCGTTCGATAACTCTCGACAATGATGTCGCCCAAGTCACGGAGCTGAACCAATTTGTCCAATCGGTGACGGAGGAGTTGCAACTCGACAAGGCCTTGTCTAGACGGATCAAGCTGGCCGTTGAGGAGGTGGTGGTGAACATCATGAATTATGCTTACGTGGCGGATGTCAAAGGCCAGGTGAAAGTGGAGGCCATGGCCAACGACGAACGGTTGCGGTTCATCCTTACCGATTCTGGCCGATCGTTCGACCCGACAGCCGTCTCGCGTGCCGACACGACGCTCACGGTAGAAGACCGTCCGATTGGCGGTTTGGGCATCCTGCTCGTCCGGAACCTGATGGACAGCATCAACTACGAACGGATCGACGGGCAGAATATCCTAAGAATTGAGAAAAAGTTTTGATAATTATAATGTTTCATTAAAAGTACAATTGTTATGAATACGACAATCATTGAAAAAGACGGTAAGTACATCGTTACGTTGGAAGGCGAACTCGACACTGCACATGCTCTCGAATTCGAAGAAGCTATGAAACCCCTCCACGATGTTACTGGAAAAGAGATTATTATCGAATGCACCGAGCTGGAATACATCGCTTCCAGCGGATTGCGCATCTTGTTGGGCTTGCTGAAGAACGCCAAGGCAAAAGGCAACAAGGTGGTATTGAAAAACCTGAATGATGAGATCAAGGATGTCTTCAAAATGACAGGCTTCATCGATCTTTTTGTCATCGAATAATCTTTCTTTTTCCGTTTTTAATTTTTTTGATATGAAACAATCAGCCCCCCTTTCAAAATCGCAATTGGGTGTCTATGCCGAATGCGTACAACATGAAAACGAGATCTTTTATAACCTTCCTTTCCTTTATGTCTTTGACGGCAGTATTGATGCTGACCGTTTGTGTCGCGCCATCGAGGCGACGGTACAAGCCCATCCCGTTTTTTTCACACGCATTGAGCTGAGTGAAGAGGGTGAGCCTTTGCAGACCATTGATCTGGAAAAAGAGGAATTCAGTCTTTCCGTCGAACAGGTTACAGATCTTGAAGCTGAGAAACGAAAATTCATCCAGCCTTTCAAACTCTATGGTGGCAGGCTGTTTCATACCAAAGTGATGCGCGACGCGGAGCATGTCTATTGGCTCTTTGACATGCATCATCTCATCAGCGACGGCTCCTCGTATCATATTATCGTTTGCGATGTGGAGACGGCTTATAACGGAGGCACACTGGCTCCCGAGGAGATGTCGATGCAGGAATTTGCCCTTGCTGAAGCCGAGATGCGCAAAACGCCCGCCTTTGAGGAGGGTAAACAGTGGTATGCCCAAAACTTCGATTGCGGCGATACCTTCACCCAGCTCATGCCCGACTTAGAGATTCCCGAACACGCGGACGGCGAAAAAGTCCGCATTCTCAACACCGATATGGATCGAGTGGATGCTTTTTGCAAGACCAACGGCATCAAAAAAAGCACGTTCTTCACCTCGGCCTATTCCTTCCTGTTGGCCAAGTACAACAACGAGCAGGAATCGCTGTTCACCACGGTTTTCAACGGCCGCACCGAACCGAAGTTCCAACATTCCGTGGGCATGACGGTGAAGACACTTCCCGTTTACGCTAAGTTCACGGATGACACCACGGTGCTCGACTTCATGAAAGCCGGCGAGGAACAGATGATAGGCTGCCGCAAACACGACCTCTATTCCTACACCGACATCATGACCGACCTCAACCTGCAAACCAACTCCATATTTGCATGGCACGGACTCATTTTTGATTTCACCGAGCTGATGGGCAAACCCATGGAGGCCATACAGCTCCGCAAGCACAACGAGGGCGTGTCGTTTTATCTGATGGCATTCTATGTCGGCAAAAAATATCATATCAAGGCGGAATACAATGCCAACGAATACTCTGAGACGCTGATAGACCAGTTCTTGGAGAGTTACGAGGCGGTTTTGGAGGGCTTTTTGAGCCAAACCCTCCTGCGCGACATCGACATCTGCACCGAGAGCCAACGCGCCTTGCTGGACAGCTTCAACCAGACCGACACGCAGCTGGACGAGAGCGCGACGATCGTCTCCAAATTCCGCGAGCAGGTGGCGAAAACGCCCGACAATATCGCGGTGGTTTATCAGGACAAGCGTTTTACCTACAAAGAGTTGGATGAGATTTCCGACCGTATTGCCGCATATATCCACGGGAAAGGTCTTCATGAAGAGGATGTGGTCTCCGTCTTGATCCCGCGTTGCGAGTGGATGCCGGTCGTCTCCTTGGGCGTTGTGAAGGCCGGTTGCGCCTACCAGCCCCTCGACCCGACCTATCCTTCGGAGCGTCTCAACTTCATGATGCAAGATGCCTCCGTGAAGTTGCTCATCGCCGATGAATCGCTGCGCGACATCGTGAACGAATACCAAGGCGACGTGCTGCTGACAAAAGATATCCATCAGTTACCAACAGCCGATAGCCAACAGCTAGTAGCTTGTGCGCCCAAACCTGAGTCGCTGTTCATCATGCTTTACACCTCCGGCACCACGGGAACGCCCAAAGGCTGCCAGTTGGAGCATCGTAATATTGTCACCTTCTGCGAGTGGTATCACCGGAAGTTCAGTCTTACTTCCGGTTGTAAAATTACGGCCTATGCCAGTTACGGTTTCGATGCCAATATGATGGAAACGTATCCAGCGCTCACATGTGGTGCCACGATTTACATTATCCCAGAGGAGATGCGCTTGGATATGATAGCGTTAAACGAATATTTCGAGCAAGAGCAGATTACGCACGGATTTATGACAACGCAGGTGGCCTACCAGTTTGCCACCTCTATTGAGAACCACAGTCTGCGCTACTTACTGACTGGCGGCGAGAAGTTGGCGCCACTGACTCCGCCCACAAACTACACCATGGTAAACTGTTACGGTCCGACCGAAAGTACCGTCTGCATCACCTCCTTCGACGTGACGAAGCCCATGAAGGACATCCCGATTGGCGCGGCGTTGGACAACGTGAAACTCTATATCGTCGATAAGGCGGGTCACCGTCTGCCTGTGGGTGTGGCGGGTGAACTTTGGGTCGCCGGACCGCAAGTGACCCGTGGCTACCTCAACCGTCCCGAAAAAACGGCCGAGGTCTATATCGACAACCCCTTCGATTCCAGCGAGAAATACGCGCACATCTACCGCACTGGCGACATCGTGCGCTATCTCCCCGACGGCAACATCCAGTTTGTGGGGCGTAAGGATGGACAGGTGAAAATCCGCGGCTTCCGCATCGAACTGAAAGAGGTGGAAGGTGTCATTCTTCAGTTCCCTGGCATCAAAGACGCTACCGTGCAAGCCTTCGATGAGGAGGGCGGCGGTAAGTTCATCGCAGCCTATATCGTTGCAGATGAACAGATTGACATCGAAGTCCTGAACAACTTCATCCTGGATGAGAAACCGCCTTACATGGTACCGGCCGTGACGATGCAAATTGAGCGCATCCCGCTCAACCAAAACCAGAAGGTGAACAAGAAAGCCCTGCCCAAGCCTGAAAAGAAAGCGGCTGAGGCTGTGGTAGAGAGCAACGTGCCGATGAACGTACTGGAACAGGAAATCCATGGCATCATCGCCAAGATTATCAACACCGAAGACTTTGGCGTGACGACGGTGTTGGGCTATGTCGGACTGACCTCTATCATGGCTATTAAATTGGCAATCCAGATCAATAAGCGTTTCGGCGTTACTCTCGACTCGAAATCCCTCGCCAAGATCGGCACTCTGCAGAGCATCGAAAATGAGATTTTGGCCAAGATGATGAGCGAAGAAGCTGGAGAAGAGACGGTGAAGGAGGAAAAACATGCCGACACGAACAACATTCCGCTGTCATACGCGCAGATGGGTGTATATGTGGAGTGCATGAAGCAGCCTGAGGCCACCGTTTATAATATTCCGATGAAGGTCCGTTTCCCCAAGGAGGTGGATACCACGCTGCTTGCACAGGCATTGGAAACCCTCGTCAAGGCGCATCCTCAATTGCAGGCGCATTTTGGCAGTTCGGGCTCGGATATTATCCAAATTATTGATTTCGAGCAACCTATTGAAATTCCACACAGCCAACATAGTGAGGCTGAGATGGACCAATACAAGCGGGAATTCGTCAAGCCGTTCAATTTGAGGCAAGGTCCGCTCTACCGCATGGAGATTGTCACCACCGAGCAATGGGTCTATCTGATGCTCGACTTTCATCACCTTATCATGGACGGCGGCTCTCTGGATCTGTTGTTGACACAACTTTTCGAATTGCTCAACGGTCATGAAATTGAACCGGAATCCTTCACCTACGCCGATTTCGTGGCAGCAGAGAAAGCTGACGAAAACAGCGCAGAACATACTGCCGCCAAGGACTTCTTCCAAGAACGTCTCGGCAAGGTGGAAGGTGTGACCGAGGTTCCCTCAGATTTGACCAACCCCAAAGAGCAAGGCGTTATCGAAACCTCGACGAGTCAGTTGGATTTCGAATCCATAGAGGAGTTCTGCCGTCAGCACAATATCACGCCGGCGCACCTCACCCTCGCGGCTACCTTCTACGCACTTTCTCGTTTCACCAACAACGAGCAATTGTGCATTACCACCATCAGCAACGGCCGCTCCGATTTGCGCATCAGCAATACGACCGGCATGTTCGTCAACACGCTGGCATTGAGTGCCCAGATCGGCGAACAAAGTGTGATGGAATTCCTGACCGAAACCAGCAAGCAATTCGACGAGACGCTGCGGCATGAGAAATATCCTTTCGCACAAATCGCTGCCGACTACGACCTTTCTGCCGAAATCATGTTCGCTTACCAGATGGGCGTTCTCAACGAGCATAAGTTCAAAGGCCAGACGATTGCCATTGAGAGTATGGAGTCTGACGTGCCGAAGTTCCGCATCGCTTTCTATATCCAGGAGGAAAAAGGTAAGCCGAGTGTGTGTATCGAATACGACAATGGCCGTTATAGCCGAGATCTGATGCAACATCTGGGACAGTCGATTTGCAATGCAGCGAAGGCATTCATCCGTCAGCCGGAAGTGAAGTTGCAGCAAGTGTCGCTGTTGGATGCCGAACAGACCGAGATCCTCGACAGTTTCAACCAGACCGAAGTGCCTTACGACGACACCCAGACCATCATCTCGCTGTTCCGTAAGCAAGTGGCCCAAACGCCCGACAATATGGCGGTGGTCTATCACGACAAGCACTATACGTACAAAGAAGTGGATGCCATCTCGGAGCGTATCGCAGCCTATCTCGTTTCAAAAGGCCTTGGAAAAGAAGATGTCGTTTCGGTCCTTATCCCGCGCTGCGAATGGATGGCCATTGCCTCGTTGGGCGTGCTGAAAGCCGGTTGCGCCTATCAGCCTCTCGACCCGAGCTATCCCGCCGATCGTCTGAACTTCATGATGCAGGATGCCAACGCCAAGTTGCTCATCGCCGACGAGTCATTGCGCGATATCGTGAACGAGTATCATGGTCCTGTGCTTCTCACTAAGGATATAGATCAACTGCCAACAGCCAATAGCCAACAGCCAATAGCCGAAATCACGCCTTCGAGCCTTTTCATTATGCTCTACACATCCGGTTCGACGGGCACGCCCAAAGGCTGTCAATTGGAACACGGCAATCTTGTGGCATTCTGCCATTGGTACCAGACCCACTATGGTCTGACTGCCAACGACAAGGTGGCCGCCTACGCCAGCTACGGCTTCGACGCCTGCATGATGGACATGTATCCGGCTCTGACCTGTGGTGCCTGTGTCCACATTATCGGCGATGACATCCGTCTGAATCTGCCCGACTTGAACGACTACTTCAATCAGCAAGGTATTACCCATTCGTTCATCACCACGCAGGTGGGCTACCAGTTCGCGACCAACGTCGAGAACCACTCGCTGCGTTGTTTCGCGGTGGGTGGCGAGAAACTTTCGGCCCTCAATCCGCCGACGAACTACAAGATGTACAACGGCTACGGTCCGACGGAATGTACCATTTTCACCACGAATTACTGGGTGAAGGATTACGAATTGGATATTCCCATTGGCAAACCGTTAGACAATCTGAAACTCTATATCGTTGACAAACAGTTCAACAGACTTCCCATCGGTGCCATGGGCGAGTTGTGGGTCACAGGACCGCAAGTGAGCCGTGGCTACCTGAACCGTCCCGAAAAGACAGCCGAGACTTACATCCAAAATCCTTTCAGCGATGATCCGAAGCACAGTCGTGTGTATCGCACGGGCGACATCGTGCGCTACCTGCCCGATGGCAACATCCAGTTTGTCGGTCGTAAGGACGGTCAGGTGAAGATTCGTGGCTTCCGCATCGAGCTGAAGGAGGTGGAGGCTGTGATTCGCCAGTTCCCGGGTATCAAGGATGCTACTGTGCAAGCCTTTGAGTATGAGAACGGTGGCAAATACATCGCAGCCTATATCGTCAGCGACGAGAAAGTGGATGTCAAACAACTCAATGACTTCATCGGTCAGCAGAAACCGCCGTACATGATTCCGGCAGCCACGATGCAGATCGATGTTATCCCGTTGAACCAGAACCAGAAGGTGAACCGCAAGGCGTTGCCCGCTCCGGTCATCCAAGCGGCCGACCACGAATATGTGGAGCCCGTCACCGAAGTCGAGAAACTCTTCTGCAAGATTTACAGCGACATTCTGTCCATGGACAAGATCGGCGCCACCGACAACTTCTTCGAGTTGGGTGGTACCTCCCTCATGGTGACACGCGTCATCATCGAGGCCGACAAGAACGGTCATCATATTGCCTACGGTGACGTGTTCGCCAACCCAACGCCGCGTCTGTTGTCCAACTTCTTGACCGGTGGTACCGTTGATGAGGATGAGGAAGCCCGCAATTACGATTACGCACCCATCAACCGTGTTTTGGAAAGCAACACCTTGGACACCTTCAAAAAAGGCGAGTTGAAATCCATTGGCAACGTGTTGCTTACGGGTGCCACGGGTTATCTGGGCATCCATGTCCTCAAAGAACTGATTGACCGTGACGACGTACCTGTCATCTGGTGCATGGTGAGAGGCGAGAACGATGAAAAGGCCGAGCGTCGGCTGAAAGGTTTGTTGTATTACTACTTCAGCAACAGTTATAAAGAGTTGTTCGGCAGTCGTTTGCGTATCGTCAATGGCGATGTGACGCACGAAATCAACGTCGATGGCAAGGTAGATACGGTCTTCAATTGCGCTGCCGTGGTGAAGCACTTCTCCAAAGGCACTGAGATTGAGGATGTGAACGTGGGTGGTGCGGTCAACTGCGTCAAATTCTGTCTGCAAAACGGTGCGAAACTGATCCATGTCTCCACTTACAGCACGGGTGGTCTCTCCATCAACGGAATGCCGCCAGAGGATACGGTTTATACGGAGCAGAAACTCTATTTAGGACAAAACCTCGCCAACCAGTACGTCCATTCCAAGTTCATGTCGGAGCGTATCGTGCTGGAAGCTGTGGCCTTGAACAATCTGAATGCCAAGGTGATGCGTGTGGGTAACCTTGCCCCGCGTTCCACCGACGGTGAGTTCCAAATCAACTTCCAGACCAACAGTGCGATGGGCCGTATCCGAGTCTTCCAGATGTTGGGTTGCTATCCCTACGAGATGACCGATTCGCCGATGGAGTTCTCGCCGATCAACGAGACCGCGAAGGCCATCGTCTTGTTGTCCCAGACCCCGAAGGAGTGCTGTCTGTTCCACCCCTACAATAACCATTCCGTCCATTTCGGCGATGTGTTGGCGGAATTGTCGCAGGTGGGCAAGGCCCCGATTCGCGTGGAAGCGGAAGACTTCAACATGGCTCTTGAACTTGCCAAGCAGAATCCCGACAAGGCCAAGATCCTGTCAAGCCTGTTGGCATATCAGGATATGGCGCACGGACAAAAGGCGGTCTTCATCAATCCTGACAACCAATACACGGCCCAGGTGTTGTATCGTCTCGGTTTCCACTGGTCGAGTACCTCGTGGGACTATGTTGACCAGATGTTGGTGACCATCGCCGGGTTCGGTTATTTCGAATAAAATTGTAAAATATGAAAAATTCAGCACCATTATCAAAGACCCAATACGGCCTCTATGTGGAATGCATGAACCACCAAGGAGAGGCGTGTTATAACATACCCTATCTATATACGTTCGACGGCAGTCTGGACGGCGAGCGTCTGGCAAAAGCCATCGAGGAAGCGGTGAAGGCACACCCGACGCTCTTTACCCGTATAGAGTTGGGCGGCGACGGCGAGCCCGTGCAGACCATTGATGACGCGGAGGTTTCAGGTTTCAAGATCCAGGTTTCAAATTGTGCCGACATTGAAGCTGAAAAGGCGAAGTTCATCGAGCCTTTCAACATCGTGGGTGACCGCCTGTTCCGCCTCCGGCTGCTGAAGGATAGCGGGCATTACTACCTGTTGCAGGACATCCACCACATCATCAGCGATGGTGCCTCAAGAAAAGTACTGTTGGCCGATATCGAGAAGGCCTACGGCGGCGAAACGCTTCAGCCGGAGGAAAAAACGATGGCTGAGGTGGCGATGGCGGAGGATGCCAAGAGTAAGTCGGCAGACTTCGAGGCGGATAAGAAGTGGCATGCGGAAAACTTTGATTGTGGTGACGTGTATAGCCCATTGCTGGGCGACATTCTTGATGAAGGGAAAAAGGTCCGTGGTGAGGCCAAACTGACGCGGCAGGTGCGGATAGAGGAGGCCGAGGTGGAATCCTACTGCCAAAAGCACGGCATCTACAAGAGCACTTTCTTCACAGCTGCTTACGGCTATTTGTTGGCGAAGTACAACAATGAGCAGCAGGCACTGTTCAGCACGATTCACAATGGGCGTTCCGACAAACAGTTGGCGCATTCGGTGGCTATGCTGGTCAGGACACTGCCCGTATATGCCAAATGGGACAACGAGACAACGGTACTTGACTTCTTGAAAGCCAATCAGGAGCAGATGAGCGGCTGTCGGCAGCACGAGGCATACGCCTACAGCGATGTGGTGAATGACCTGGGACTGCAAGCGGCTACGATGTTCGCTTGGCATGGCACGCTGTTCGACAGTCTGACCTTTGCCGGACAACCGATGCAGGCGAAACGGCTGAATAACAACACCCTTGAGGTGGCCATTTACGTCAAGGGGTATATCTGTGACGGACAGTATGTTGTGGAAGCGGAATATAACCCTGGCGAATACTCCGAGAAGCTGGTGGCCCAGTTCTTGGAGAGTTACGAAGCCGTGGTCGCGGGCATGCTGACGCAGACGCTGTTGCACGACGTGGAGATTACCACGGCGGAACAGACGGCCCTGCTGGACAGCTTCAACCCGAAAGGGGTGGACTACGACACGACTGAAACCGTCGTTTCCCTCTTCCGCAAGCAGGCGAAGGCGACCCCTGACGCGGAAGCCGTGGTTTTCAAGGACCACCGCTACACCTACGCGCAGGTGGACGAGATCTCCGACCGTATTGCTGCCTATATAAATGAAAAATGTCCGGTAAAGGCGAATAATGATTCGCCCCTACAAGGATGCGAGAATGTGGTTTCTGTCTTGATTCCCCGTTGCGAATGGATGGCCATCGCCTCGATGGGTATCCTGAAGGCCGGCTGTGCCTACCAACCCCTCGATCCGACCTATCCGAAGGAGCGACTGAACTTCATGGTGAAAGATGCCAAAGCCAAACTGCTGATTGCCGACGAATCGTTGCGCGACATCGTGGACGAATATCAAGGTCCCGTACTTCTCACCAAGGATATAAGTCAACTGCCAACAGCCAATAGCCAACAGCTAATAGCCAATAGCCCTAACCCCGAGGATTTATTCATCCTCCTTTACACCTCCGGTTCCACAGGCGTGCCCAAAGGCTGCCAGCTCACCCACGCTAACCTCGTCTGTTACTGTAACTGGTATTGGAAATACTACGACCTGAAGCCCGAACATAATGTGGCTGAATATGCCAGCTACGGTTTTGACGTGCATCAGGAGGGCATCTATCCGCCGTTGACGGGCGGGGCCACCGTGCATATCATCCCTGAGGAACTGCGCCTCGACCTGATGGCGCTGAATGACTACTTCGAGCGCGAGCATATTACCCACACCTTCATCACCACGCAGGTGGGCTACCAGTTCGCGACGAATATTGAGAACCACTCATTGCTGCATCTCTCAGTGGCAGGCGAGAAGCTGGCGCCGCTCACGCCCCCGAAGGGCTACAAGCTGCACAACGGTTATGGTCCGACGGAGGCCACCATCATTGTGACGGCCTTTGAGGTGGATCAGAAATACACCGACATTCCCATCGGAAAACCGCTGGAGAATGTACGTACATACGTCACAGATTCGTACGGCAAGCGGCTTCCCGCAGGTGCCCTTGGCGAGCTGTGGCTCAGCGGTCCGCAGGTGGCCCGAGGCTACCTGAACCGTCCGGATAAACAGGCGGAGGTCTTTATCACCAATCCGTTCACGGACGAAGCGAAATGGGCTCCGGTCTATCGTACGGGCGACATCGTGCGTTACCTGCCCGACGGCAACATCCAGTTCATCGGCCGTCGCGACGGTCAGGTGAAGATTCGGGGTTTCCGCATCGAGTTGAAGGAGGTGGAGGCCGTGATTAGGGAATTCCCAGGAATTAAAGATGCCACGGTGCAAGCTTTCGATGACGAAGGTGGCGGCAAATTCATCGCGGCCTACGTGGTGAGCGACCAGAAGGTGGACATTGAGGTACTGAACAACTTCATCCTCGATCAAAAACCGCCCTATATGGTGCCCGCTGTGACGATGCAAATCGAGGCCATCCCGCTCAACCAGAACCAGAAGGTGAACAAGAAAGCCCTTCCTAAGCCGGAGAAGTCTGTTGCGTTGCCAACGCAACAGACTGAGCAAGCCCCGCTCAATGTCCTTGAACAGGAGCTGCATGAAATGATTTCCAACATTCTGAACAACAAGGAATTTGGTATAACAACCATCCTCGGCTATGCTGGACTTACCTCCATCTCCGCCATCAAATTGGCCGTGCAAGTGCAAAAACGCTATAATGTAGCCCTTGACGCTAAGTCGTTGGTCAAAACCGGTACACTGCAAAGCATCGAGAATGAGATATGGAAGCATGTATTCAATGAAGGAGCGGTTCCCACCGCTGTAGATTCCAATGCTCCCGACGTACAACCCAATTCATCATTTATCATTCATCATTCATCATTTCCATTGAGTTACGCCCAAACCGGCGTTTACTTCGACTGCCTGAAGAATCCTTCGACCACGCTCTATAACATCCCTTACCGTATCGGCTTCCCGCAAAATACCGACACACAAGCGTTGGCCGATGCGCTGAAAGAGCTCGTCAAGCACCATCCGCAGCTGACCGTGCATTTCGGCAACGGCGATACAGGTGTCGTGCAGACCATAGATAATGAGCAGGTGGTGGAGATTCCGCAGACCAAGATGACCGAAGAACAGCTGTCGCAATACAAGCACGACTTTGTGCGTCCGTTCGACCTCAATGCGGGTCCGCTCTATCGTTTTGAGATCATTACGACCGAAAAGCAGGTCTGTCTGTTGGCAGACGTGCATCACCTCGTCTTCGACGGCGGTTCGTTCGACCTCTTCTATTCCCAGTTGTGCAGCCTGATGAACGGCGAAGCCATCGAGGAGGAAGACCTGAACTACGCGGCCTACGTGATGGCAGAGAAGGACAACGAGGGTGGGGAAGCATACAATGCCGCCAAGGAGTTCTTTGCGAGTCGCCTGGCAGAAGTGGAGGCCGCTACCGAGGTGCAGCCCGACTTAGAGAATCCCACCAAGGGCACCATCAGCACCGCGCGTGCGCAGTTCGACATGGAGGCGGTCAATGCCTTCTGTCGCGCCAACAATATCACGCCTGCGCACCTGACGTTAGGCGCTATCTACTACGTGCTGTCGCGCTTCGCCAACAACGACCAGCTGTGCATCACCACTGTCTCGGGCGGTCGCAGCAACCTGCAAATCCGCAACACGGTGGGTATGTTCGTCAACACACTGGCGCTGAGTGCCCACATCGGTCAACAGAAAGTGAAGGACTTCCTGCAGGAGGTGAGCAACAACTTCGACGAGACCCTGCAACACGAGAACTATCCGTTTGCCCAAATTGCCGCTGACTACGGATTGACGGCCGAGATCCAGTTCGTCTATCAGTTGGGGGTGATGAGCCAGTATGTCTGTCAGGGCACGCCGCTGGAATTGGAGAATCTGGAACTCAATGTGCCGAAGTTCCCCATCACCTTCTTCATCAAGAACTACGAAGGAAAACCCACCATTTGTGTGGAGTACGACAACGGCAAGTATTCCGCTCGGTTGATGCAAAGCTTGGCCGATGGCATCCGCGTCGTGATAGACCGTATGATGGCCGCTCCCGAAAACGCGCTCACCAGCATCAGCATCGTGAGCGACGAGGAAGCCGAGCGTATCATCAAGATCGGTACAGGTAAGGATATTGAGGTGGATTTGAGCAAGACCTTTGCCAACCTCTTCACCGAGCAGGCCAAGCGCACGCCCGATGCACCGGCGGTGGTCGATCGGGACAGTCAGCTGACCTACGCCGAGATGGACCGCTACTCGAATGCGTTGGCTCACCAGCTGATCGACTTCGGTGTGCAGCCCAACGATTTCGTCTGCGTCATGCTCGACCGCTTCAAAGAGTTCCCGCTCGCTGTGCTTTCTATCCACAAGGCGGGTGCTGCCTACACGCCGCTCGACTTCGAATACCCCAACGAGCGACTGAGCTACATGTTGGAAAACTCCGAGTCGAAGGTGCTGATTACCTCCCACGATGTGCTGGAAGCCAAACAGGCGGAAGGCGATTTCAGCACCGCCGCCGCCAAGACCTTCTTCATCGATGATTTTATGGCGGAAGCTAACAGCCAAAAGCAAATAGCCAACAGCCAAAAACCCATAGATCTTTCCTCCCCTGACGGCCTCGCCTACATGATCTACACTTCCGGTTCCACAGGCAAGCCCAAAGGAGCGATGCTCCATCAGGCCGGTTTGCGCAACTTCATCGCCGTGGTCATCGACATGGAGAACCTGACGGCTACCGACCGCATCAGCGGACATCGTTCGTTCTCGTTCGATGCGCACATCGAGGATATGTACCCTGTGCTCACGCTGGGTGGCTCATTCCACATCATGCCGACGGAGATTCGCAAGGATCTGGCCCTCATCCGCCAGTTCCTCATCGACCACCAGATTACCGGTGGCGGCTATTCCACAGCGATGACCTGTCTGCTGCTCAATGCCTTCGACGACCTGCCCATCCGTTTCACCACGGGCGGCGGCGAGAAGATGAGTGGCGTCTATAGCGACCACATCGAGATTATCAACGTCTATGGTCCGACGGAGTGCACCGACGATACATCGTACTACGCCATCAAACCTGGACAGCGCATTGAGAATATCCCTATCGGCGAGAGCGTGGCCAACAACTGGAACTTCATTGTCGATACAGCGGGCAACCTCGTGCCGCAGGGCGTGGCGGGCGAACTTTGCTTTGCCGGCATCCAAGTGGGTCGCGGCTATTGGCGATTGCCCGAGCGCACGGCCAAGTCGTTCGTGGATTGTCCGTTTGTGAAGGAAGACCGTTGGGGCCGTCCCGTCCGCATGTATCATACCGGCGACTTGTGCCGTTGGAACGAGGACGGACAAATCGAGTACTTGGGCCGCATCGACACGCAGGTGAAACTGCGCGGTTTCCGTATTGAGTTGGGCGAAATCGAGAACAAAGCCCTGAACATCGAAGGCATCCGTCAGGCGGCTGCCGAGGTGCGCAAGGTGATGGGCAACGAGCATTTGGTGCTTTACTATACGTTGGACGAGGGTTCCACGCTCAGCGATGAGGGCATCCAGCTGGCATTGGCCACTTCGTCGTTAGCCGACTATATGGTGCCCGATGTCTATATGAAGCTGGACGTGATGCCGATGACGCCGAACCTCAAAATCAACCGCAAGGCGCTGCCCGCACCCGAGATGAAGCGCGCCACCGAGTATGTGGCTCCGGTGGGTGAAACGGAAGAACTCTTCTGCAACATCTTCTCCGAAGTGCTGAAGATTCCGGAGGTGGGTGCTACCGACAACTTCTTCGAGATTGGCGGTACCAGCATCAACGCCATCAAAGTGATTGTGGAGGCCAGCAAACAGGGCGTGCAGATTGTCTTCAACGATCTGTTTACCCAAAAAACGCCTCGCGAATTGGCCGCATTTGTAAACGGAAGCGATGCCGAAAATACTTCTGCATCAGATGATTCGGCGGAAGTCAACGTTCAACAATCAATGGTCGATGGTCAATTCGCAGACATCCTCACAGCCAACACGCTCGAAGCCTTCCACAGCGGTAAACGTCAGCCCATTGGCGATGTCTTGCTGACAGGTGCCACGGGCTATCTCGGCATTCACATTCTAAAAGAATTGCTTGACAATTATCATGGTCGCATTCTCTGTCCCATCCGCGCGGAAGACAACGAAAAGGCCCTCAGCCGTCTCAAGTCGCTATACTTCTACTATTTTGAGGATTTCACTAATTTCGATGAGCGCGTCACGGTCTTCACCGCTGAGGTCACCCAACCCAATGCCTTCGACAGCATCAACGACCAACTGACGGTCATCAACTGTGTGGCCAACGTGAAGCACTTCTCCGCAGGCAATGACATCGAGATGGTCAACATCGAGTCTGTACGTCACCTGATCGCGTTCTGTCTGCGCACCGGCTCGCGACTCATCCATATCTCCACCAACAGCATTGCCGGCATGAGCGTTGACGGCAACCCTGGTCCTGCGGTGAAGCTGACCGAGCATACGTTCAATATCGGACAGAACATCGATGCCAACAAGTATGTCTATTCGAAATACAAAGCTGAAGAATTGGTGCTCGAAGCTATTGAGCAACAAGGACTTAATGCCAAGATTATGCGTGTGGGCAACCTTTCGGCACGCCAGAAGGACGGTGAATTCCAGATCAACTTCACCACCAACAACTTCCTGGCCCGTCTGCGGGCATACGTCGTGATAGGGATGGTGCCTTACACAGACCTCGACCGTCGTTTTGAGTTCTCGCCCATCGACGAGGTGGCCACTGCCATCCTGAAATTGGCGCAGACCCCGAAGGAGTGCATTGTCTTCCATCCCAACAACACCCATCCTCAGTTCTTAAGCGATATCCTGACAGGCTTTGCCGCGGCAGGCATCACGTTGAGAAGGGTTGAAATGCCTGAGTTCCAAGAGGCTCTGGAGCGGATGATGGCGAATCCGGATCTTGTCACGCTGTTGCGTCCGCTGATGGCTTACAACGTGAGCAGCAAACACATCATGCGCTGGATAGAGTCCACCAACGAATATACCACGCAGGTACTCTACCGTATGGGATTCCAGTGGCCTCCCACGGCCGCCGATTACGTCCATCGTTTCGTGGATACCATCGTAGGTTTCGATTATTTTACGGTCTGATAATGGTTAAGACAGGGGCGTATCGCATACGCCCTTTGTCAATGGTCAAAGTTCAAAGTCAACAAGAATATGGAAGATAAAGCGACGTTTAACCACAAGTACTGGCAATTTCTGTGGTCAAGCATTCTCATCGCCCTGTCAGGCTGTTTGGGCAATGTGGTGGATGCCGTCATTGTGGGCAACCTGATTGGGGAGGACGGTGTGAGTGCCATCAACCTGACGAAGCCTGTGGTGCAGGTGATGTTCACCCTGAATATGCTTCTGGCTACGGGTGCCGGCATGTTGGTCGGCATTGAGTTAGGGAAGAAAAACCATCAGGGCGTGGCCTATTATTTCACACTCGCTATGGCCACCTGTCTGGCGGTAGGAGTGCTGTTCACGGTCTGTGGCATCGCCATTCCCGATGTCGTTACAGGCTGGCTCTGCACCAACGATGGACTTCTGTCGCTCACCCAAGACTATCTGCAGGTGATGATGATCGGTGCTCCGGCCTATATGGTGATGTGGGCCCTCACCACGATGGCTGGCGTCGATGGCAGTCCGCGGCTAGCGTCCATCGCCATCCTGATCGACAACGCGGTCAACCTCAGTCTCGACCTCGTCTTTATCCAATTGCTGGGCTGGGGCATCGAAGGCTCCTCAACGGCCACCGTCATTGGCCATTTGGTGGGCATCGCCATTATATGCCGCCACTTCCGCTACAAGGACAATCACCTGTGGCTTACGCTGCGCCCGACGACGCAAGACGATTTCTCCTTCGCCACCCTTCGCGCATCACTGGGCAAGATCGTGAACCAAGGCGCTCCCTTGGCCGTAGCCTGCGGTACGCTGGCGCTGCTCTACGTGGCCTGCAACCATTCTGTATCGCTGGCAAAGGGTAGGGTAGGCCTTTTCGCTCTGGCCGTCTGCATGAACCTGTTGCAGATTTACAACCTCTTCTTGGCGGGTGTCGAACGCACGATTCAGTCCCTTGGGTCCATTGAGGTGGGTCGCGGCGATAACGAGGCTTTCCGGCTGATTTTGCGCAAGTCGTTTCGTTTCATCACCGTCAGCATGGTCATCATCTGTATTGTCGTGTGGTTTTTCCCGGCATCCATCGCCCGTGGCTTCGGTGCCGACAGCGAAGCTACCATCAGCGAAACTGTCTCTGCTCTACGTGCTTTCGCACTGAGCTTGGCCTTGTGGTGCTACATCGACACGATTATGGTGGTTTATAAACTCTACGACTACCATAAGATGTCGCTGCTTATCTCCTTTATGATCTCCTTGATGGTCATCCCCGTGCTCTGGATTGTGGCCCATTACTTTCCTTCTCTCCTTTGGTACAGCTATTTGATAGCCTACGTCATTGAGTTGCTCATCATCTTCATCGTTCACAAAGTTGGGCATCTGAAATTCGAGTTGCCGGCTAAAGAACAATGATAAATGGATAGGCGTTTCGCGAATTTTGTGTATTTTTGCCGCCTGAAAAAATGTTTTTTCATTGAATATAACCCCCGATGACAGCAGAAGATAGAAACCGAATTATTGCATTAGTGAAACGCGAGGTGGTGCCCGCGATTGGTTGCACCGAACCGATGGCCGTCGCACTGGCGGTCGCCAAAGCCAAAGAGGTGCTGGGCGGCGTGCCGAAACAGATCACCGTCTCCTTGAGTGCGAACATGCTCAAAAACGCCATGGGCGTGGGGATCCCCGGCACTGGCATGGTGGGACTCCCTATCGCCATCGCTCTTGGCGCACTGGCCGGAAAGTCGGAGTACCAGCTTGAGGTACTGAAAGATATTACCCCCGAGTTGGTGGAGCAGGGTAAGGAATATATCGCCCAAAACCGCATCAAAATCCGCCAAAAGAAAGATACGAACGAGAAACTCTACATCGAAATTGAGTGCCACAATGGTGATGACAACGTGAACGTCATCATTACAGGCATGCACACCCATTTCAGCTATATCGCTAAAAATGGCGAGGTGTTGCTTGACGATCGCGTGAAGACCGAGACCAAAACGGAATCGGAAGACCCGAAACTCGACATGCGCACGGTTTACGACTTCGCAATGACCGCCCCGATTTCCGAAATACACTTTATTCTGGAAACCGCCGAGCTGAACAAGAAGGCGGCGGAGATGTCGCTGGCCAAGCACTATGGTCATGGCCTGGGTCGCACCATATTCATGGAACCCAAAGCGCAATTCTTCGGTAACGGTGTCTATTCCAAGATTTTATCCTACACTTCCGCCGCTTGCGACGCGCGTATGGCGGGCGTGAAGGTGCCGGTGATGAGCAACTCTGGCAGCGGTAACCAAGGCATTGCGGCCACGCTGCCCGTGTGGGTCTTCGCCAAAGAACGTCTCAAATCGGAAGAGGAATTGACCAGAGCGTTGATGCTCAGCCATTTGACAGTAATCTACATCAAACAGAGCTTCGGTCGTCTCTCGCCGCTGTGCGGTTGCGTGGTGGCGGCTACGGGCTCTGCTTGCGGACTTACCTACCTCTTAGGCGGCAACTACGACCAAATCGTCTATGCAGTGAAGAACATGATCGCCAACATCACGGGCATGATTTGCGACGGTGCAAAACCCAGCTGCTCACTGAAGGTCGCCACGGGCGTTTCCACTGCTGTTCTCTCCTCCATGTTAGCCATTGATGATGAGGTGGTTACCCCCGCCGAAGGCATCATCGACGAGGATGTCGATAAGTGCGTCCAAAACATGGCCAACATCGGCCTTCACGGCATGGCCACCACGGATAATCTCGTGTTGGACATCATGACGAGGAAGTAATTCATAATTCATAATTCACAATTCATAATTGAAAAATGGACAATTGAGGTGATGAAACTTCAATTGTCCATTTTTGTATATGGTAACCTGTTATTCAGTAGGTTGTGAGAGTGTGTCGGGTGGGGTGGGTGCTTGCGGCGCTACAACGGGCTCTTGGGGAGGTGTCGGCACTTGCGGAGCCGCGGCGGGTGCTTGAGGTGGAGTAGGAGCTTGCGGTGCCACAGCAGGTTCTTGTGGAGGCGTCGGCACTTGCGGTGCTACAGCGGGTGTTTGAGGTGGAGCCGGTGCTTGAGGAGCTACAGCTGGTGCTTGAGGAGCTACAGCTGGTGCTTGAGGAGCTACAGCTGGCGCTTGCGGTGCCACAGCGGGTGCTTGTGGCGGTGCCGGCACTTGAGGTGCTACAGCCGGTGCTTGCGGGGGAGTCGGCATTTGCGGTGCGGGGGCAGGTTGCTGAGGTTGCGGGTTGGCAGGTGGCAGAGTCACCGAAACCACATTTCCGTAACGAATACCGGATTGAGTACCAGCGTATGCACGGAAATAGTAGATGGTGTTCGGCTCCAAATGGCTCACAGTTGTGGTGAAATAGCCCACACCGCTGCCATCGCTGGTATGTTGGCCCGTAACAGAAGGATAAGGCGTTGTGCCCCAGCAAATTCCACGTTCCACAACAGGCTCGTCATCCGAATCTAAAACTTGTCCGCTAATGGTGATGCCGCCTGGGAACAATTGAGTGATAGGCATCGTGACCACGACTTGCTGCTTGTTTGCTGGCACAGCGGGAGTCACAGTCGTCGTTTTCTGTTCTACGATTACTTGTGGTGCTGTTGGCGTGGGAACCTCGGCTACTCTTGTAGGTGCTGCGGTAGGTGTGGTTGCCACTACAGGAGTTTGAACCGGCGTTGGGGCCTGAGCCGTAGGAGCGATTTGGAAATAGACCGTGTCGTGCTTGGTAATAGGTAGGATATTGTCTTGATACAACGTTTGGGTATTGTAAGGAATGCAGATGCCTAAGCCAGCCTTTGCACCGAACGAGAACCTTGTTTTGTCCACGTGATAGTCGAAATTATTCAATCCTTGGACATTGTAATTGCCTAACACTTCGGCAGATATGACAAACCCACCCAAGTGAAGCATGAAGCCTGCCGCAGCCGTGGGACCTTGGGCAATATGGTCGGCGACGTGCGCCCATTGTCCGTATGTCGTCTCATTGTTGAATGAACGGTAGGTATAGCCGAGTCCCAAATGGAAAGATACCGGCTTCCAATATCGCAACGTGATGCCGCCCAACACGTCAAAATAGGCGGTACTGGTGCTCCCCTCCAAAATATCACTGGCATCGCAGGTGGTAAATGTCCCTTTGAACTTAAAATTCGTCATCGCACTCACGTACCAACCCACGTTCCGCATCGTGCCCGCTTTGAAACCGAAAGCCGGAGTTTGGGGATTGAAGAACTGATCGGGACGATAACCGCCTAAATATTCCGCATTTATCGTGAAAAAAGAGGACGGATAAATGGTCTTGTATAACGGAATTTTTCCGTTATTTTTGTTTTTTTGCGCTGATAAATTGCTGGGAATAAGCATGATAACAGCAGCAAGAAAGGCCGTTAGAATAAAGATTTTTTTCATCGTCATAGATTTATACCTTATGTTTGTATTTGCGGGCAAAGGTACACAAAAAATGAATACTCAGACAAATGAAATTGTCTATACAATATGGGAGGAAGGGACATGCAAATGCTGCGTACGAAAATTATTCCGTTATATTAAAATAAAAACAGTACTTTGCGATACAAGGTACTAAAAATTTTGTATTTTTGCCGCGTCAAATTTTGAAAGAGATGAGTACGAATGTAAATGTAAATGCAGACAATGTGAAATCGCAGATGCGCAAGGGATACCTAGAATACTGCATCTTGCTGATTATCTCGAAGAAACCGGCCTACGTGTCGGACATCATCGGTGAGTTGAAAGAAGCGCGGATGATTGTGGTCGAAGGCACCCTTTACCCGCTGCTCACCCGCCTGAAAAACAACGGCATCCTCTCCTACAACTGGCAGGAGTCGGCCTCCGGCCCCCCTCGCAAGTACTACGAGCTCACCGAATCCGGCCAATCCTTCCTCGCGGAACTGGAAACAGGATGGGAAGAACTGAAGGAGGCGGTGGAACAATTAAAAATGATGAATGATGAATGATGAATGATGAATGATGAATATTCAGTGTTAATAACATTTACTAACTAACAGCGAAGCTAATCAACAGCGAAGCTAACCAACAGCGAAGCTAACCAACAGCGAAGCTAATCAATAACGAAGTTTAATAACCATTATATAATATGAAAAAAACAGTAACAATCAATCTTGGCGGCATCGTTTTCAACATAGATGACGATGCATGCGATCGGCTGAGCCAATATCTCTCCGATCTCGAAAAACGTTTTTCCGAAGAAGACCGCAATGAAATCCTGCGCGACATCGAAGTACGCATGGCGGAATTGCTGACCTTTAAGATGGAAAATCGTAACGTAGTGGAAATCAATGATGTGGAAGAAGTGATAGAGGTCATCGGTCGTCCGGAACAGTTCGACGACGAGAACGCTACGGATTCCGTTGAAAACCAGTCCGCAACATCCACCACATCAACCACACAAGAATCAACGACAGGAAAAAAGAAACCGTTCCGTGCGCGCAAACTCTACCGCAATAGCAACGATCGCATGGTGAGCGGTGTCGCGAGCGGCTTGGCAGCCTACTTCGACCTCGATCCCGCCATCGTGCGTATCTTGTTCGTGGTGTTGACACTCATCAGTTTCGGTTGGGGCATCCTCATCTACCTGATACTCCTCATTGCGATGCCCGAAGCGAAAACTAAAGCGCAATTCCTTGAGATGCAGGGAATTGAGCCAACATTGGAAAATATTGACAATTTCCATCAAGAGCCGGTGGAGAGAAGCTCTGGCTCTAATGCCTTAGGGAATATCGTCAAAATCTGTTTGATTGTGTTGGGCGTGATTGTGGGGGTGAGTCTTGCCTTTGGCGTGTTGTGCATCTTCATCGCGATGTTTTCCGCGCTGTTGTTGCATACTCCTGACTCTTTCGGCAACGCTGTGGATATGGGATTGTTAGGCAGTTGCGCCTTGTTCCTGCTTTGTCCGGTCATCGGCATCGCGGTCTTATGCGTGCGCGCCGCCAACGGTGAACGCAAGCACAAATGGGTGGGCTGGACCCTCCTCGCCGTATGGTTGCTCAGCATCTTCGGCATTGTCGGCTTTGGCATCCAGGAAGGTAAGAGCGCTGATCTTGAAAAACGCCTCGAACGCAGCGGGAAGGCTGTTGAGGAATGGTTCAACGATGGTGACTACACCACCCACGAGGAGTACTACAACACCGACGACCTCGACAATATCCTTGACCCTGTCCTCGACGATCTGCGCGAAGGAGAAGGCACCTACGACATTTCCATCCGCACCAGCCCGAAAAAAGGCGTGAATGTCCGGATCCAAAGCAATAAAAGAACAGATAGTACGTTCGTAATTACGGATAGTATTTAGCTTTTAGCTGTTGGCTATTAGCCTTTAGCCTTTAGCCAACTGTCAATGCCTGAAATAAGTTGACCGCCTATGGTATAAAAACAGTCTAAAAAACCAAAGCAAGTCAACATGGAGAATTTAACAAAAGAGGAACGCAT
>ONHS01000117.1 GCA_900317715.1 uncultured Bacteroidales bacterium
TCTATCGTGGTGAATTTTTAGATATAGATGATGAACCTAAACAATGGAAAATAGCCTACAGAAATGAATAGTACAATTGACAGCAGAAAGAACAAACAAGAATAAGATGAGCAAGAGTCAATACAATAACATCTTTGTGTGGATCGGATTATGTATTTTGCTGGTATTGCCGAATATAGCAAGAACACAATCGGTTAAATTATCTTTGTTTGTCACAGACTCTTTGACTGAAGAGAATATTACAAACTATAGTATTTATATTGATGACTCCATCGTTTTCCCCTCTCTTGATGAAACCCATGCTGCACACTTCGTGTTGGACAATACCATAGACCACACATTCAGAATCAGAGTTCACAATTTCCACTATTATGACAGGATTTTTGACTTAAAAATGCCAAAAACCATATCTGACACAACTATTCATGTTAAAATGAACTACATTTTTTCAGAACAACCGCAATTGCCTATGTTCTTTTTCGACAGTACAAGTATAGTTCCCGACACAAATTTCAGCGCTATTTATACAGACCCTGTCTTGTGGTTGAGATACATTCTGAAATCCAGAGATTATACCATACAGCTGAATGCTTTTTGCCATTCAGAAGACCAAACACTGTGCGAACAAAGAATGAATTGTGTGAAAAACATATTGGTACAACATGGAGTCGATTCTTCAAAGATGGATGTCCTCATGCATCCGTTTGAACCATATCAAATAGTATATCCAGAGGAATTCGACCAATATTTTCATTTCAAGGACTTTTTGGATGAAGCATTTATACGTAATCTCCCCGCCGATGAAAAAAACAAGGCGATGAAATACAACAGTCGCATAACGGTGACCGTTGCCGATAATTTTTTGTCAACGGTACCTCATCTGCAAAAGGAGTTCTGTTTTCGCTTTTTTGACAAATTTGGAACAGAAGTAACCCCTTCCGAGATGTTGGTGCTGGACAATACAGGAGCTGTCTTCCATCTGGACAGTTCCAAATGCTTTCGTCATAAAGCGGACACAAGTTATTCCTTTCTATTGAAGGTGGCAGACAGACACTATTATTCATTTGAGAAACAGTATTCTGCCCGTGTGGAATCAGGCTGTGACACGGTTCGGTTGGAGAATATGGAGTGTTCTGTCAAGATGGCCTTTGTTTCTCACCAACCGAAGATGAACAACCGACAGAAAAAGCAGCTGGCTTCCTTTTTTTCAAACAGCAAGCGCGGTTTTCATCGCATTGACATTCTTGTGGGAAAACCAATGCGTACGAAAACAGAAGCTCAACAGTGCGTCAACGACATCATTAAGTTATACGAAGAAGACCTGAAGAGAAGAAATATCCAGCAAACGCCCGATGTGATAGTGCATTTCTACGATTTGCCTGAGGGGGAAGATACTTTTATGTTTGAGATTGAGGCGTTTGATTATAAGTGATTGTTGTCCCAAGTTGTCCCCGTTGTCTTCTAAAACAAACCTCGTTGTCGTCAAAACCCGAATAATCCTATAAGTATTGGTTAGGTGTACTCCGCTCAGTATGATAAATAAATGCCGAGATGTTTTTTAGATTTTGCATCATATTAAAAAATGTGTATCTTTGCCCCTTGAATTTTTGAGTGTTTACAAATTAAAAAACAAACAATATGAGCAAATTAGTTTCAATTGAAGACGCTGTTGCGCACGTAAAAGACGGAATGACCCTGATGATTGGCGGTTTCTTAGGAGCCGGCACAGGTGTAAAGATGGTGGAAGCCATTGCTAACAAGGGTGTTAAAGACCTCACCCTGATTTGCAACGACACTGCGTATCCCAACAAATTCATCGGCATGCTGATTTCCAACAAGCAGGTGAAAAAGCTCTACGCTTCCCATATCGGCACCAACGCCGACACCATCCAACAGTTCAACGACAAGACCCTCGAAATCGAATTTTGTCCGCAAGGCACCTTGGCTGAGCGCATCCGTTGCGGCGGCGCTGGTCTCGGCGGCGTGCTCACCCAGACGGGTCTCGGCACCGTGGTCGAAAACGGCAAACGCAAAATCGAAGTCGATGGCAAGGAATACCTCCTCGAACTGCCCCTCCACGCTGACGTAGCCATCATCGGCGCCAGCATCTGTGACGAAATGGGCAACGCCATCTACAAAGGCACCACCCAGAACTTCAACCCCATGATGGCCGCCGCTGCCGACCTCGTCATCCTCGAAACCAAGGAACTCGTTCCCACCGGCTCCATCCCGATGGAACAGATCCACACGCCGGGGATTTATGTGGATTATATTGTGAAGTAAGACTTAAGACGTGTGACGTGTGACGTATGAGTTTTTCCAAAGTCTCACGTCATACGTCATACGTCATACGTCAAAAAACGACAAATGAGGAAAGTACTTATTTCCATACTAGTACTCGCCACCATATTCTGTTCGGGCGGCTTCGCGCAAAGCGGCCCGAACAGTTTTTCTATTGCGCTGGACCCCAAACTGAAAGATGTGAGGACTTTGTCATGCGGAGAAGAAGGGTTCTGCATCTATACCGAAAAGAGAACTCGCAAAATCCACCAAATCACCCTCACGCACTGCGACACGCTCCTGCAAAAACAGTGGGACACCACCATGGTGCTGCCCGATGAATGGAAACAGCATCAGATTTTCTACGAAAACGGTGCCTTGGTGATTCTGTTCCGAATCTACCAACGCTCCAAATTCACCGACAAAGGTGTATTCATGTTCTACCATCCTAAAGACAAAACATTTGAGACTCAGGAAGTTTCTGGACTTCCCACCATCGCGGGCTTAGAACTCTGGCACCAGTTTGAAGGGAATGTTCTCTTCGCCTCAATGGAGAAAAACGGCGACAATGTGTGGTTTCTCACCAAGGGAAGCACCTCGCCACAACCCTTCTCTTTCACTCGCGAAAACCCTGGATACGTATTGGATGTCAAAGTCGATACGGCGCAACGTAACGCCGTGATTTGCTGCACTTCTGGCAATCGAACCATGTATTTTGAAACCGACTTTCTCGGCAAGTCCTCTTTCGCCAACATCATCAATGAATCAGCTTCCAACGCCCAATGGATTCCCGTCGGGAAAGGGCACTCGGTACTGATGCTCTACTACGAAAACAACGAGACTTTCTATATGCATCCCATCAACATCTTGAACCACAAGGTGATACCGAACGAGGAAATCTACTGTGCCGACATTTTAGCACCGAAAAGTCTGCCTTCCACTGCAAAATCCAAACGAACCATCATCATCACTCCTCATTCCAATGTCTCGTTCTTGCCCACTTACGCCCAATGTGCAAACGGCAGAATCTACTGTATCACAGAACTTTTCTATCCTGAATACTACAACTATTACAACGGTTGGTACGTGGAGTTGCGCTTTCACGGCTACCGCTATGAACGCGCCGATGTCCATTTCTTCGACACCAACGGCGTATTCCTCACCAACACCACATTTCCTTATAACGAAGAATATTCGTTGCATTCTACTATCCTCAAAAAACTGAATGTCAACGTTCTGCCCGACAGCACTACCCTACTCTACACGATGAGCAAGTACGAACTCACGACCATGCTGTTGGATGAGAAGTTGAAAATCAAAGATCCTGTGCGCACTTCAGAGATTCCGCTGACGGGCGCGACATACAGCCTTCGCACCACCAAAGTGGATGCCATCGAGCCTTGGTACGGCCAAAACCGATTCCTGCTCACCGCCTACAAAATACGTCCCGGCACCACACAACGCATCGGACTGATTGTCAACAAGATGGAATACTGGTAAAGACATATTCAAATATTATGTATTTTTGCCATTCCGAAAAAGTGAATCCGTAATATGAAGAAATACCTCGGACCTCTCAGCAAAGACAACCCCATTCTGGTGCAGACATTGGGGGTATGTTCCGCGCTGGCGGTCACCGCGCAACTGAAACCCGCCGTAGTTATGGCCTTGTCCGTGACAGTTGTGTGCGCCTGCTCCAATTTCATCATTTCACTGATTCGCAACACGATACCGCCCCGCATCCGCATCATCGTGCAACTGCTGGTGGTGTCGTTTTTTGTCATCCTCGTCGATCAAGTGCTGCAAGCCACCCTTTACGATGTGAGCAAGATGCTTTCGGTGTTCGTCGGACTGATCATCACCAACTGCATCATCATGGGACGGTTGGAGGCTTTCGCGCTGTCGCACAAGCCGTTGCCATCGCTCATCGACGGCGTGATGAACGGTTTGGGCTATGGCCTGGTACTCATCGTCGTCGCCTTCTTCCGCGAATTGCTCGGCTCCGGCACTCTTTGGAACCATCCCGTCGTCCCGCAAAGCTGGTATGCCGCCGGCTATCTCAACAACGGACTGATGATTCTCCCGCCCATGGCGCTGATCCTCGTGGGAGTGATTATTTGGGGGAAGAACGGAATCGTCAGAAATGATAAATGATGAATGATGAATAATTTATGCCAACCGAAACGAACAATATAATGGGCGTGAAAATCAAAGCAAAAAGAAACAGAACGCTTATGATCGAAGATTCAGAAAAAAAATTTTTTGAATCCATGGTTGGCTGTAAAAACAATATCAAAAATCATTTTTGTGATGATATTATTCTGAATGATGACCTGTTCGATTGCATAGACTTGATCCCGAACGAATATTTCAACTTGATCATCATCGACCCGCCCTACAATCTATCGAAAGATTTTCATGGGAAGAAGTTCTCGTCCATGAAATCCGAAGATTATGAAGACTATTTGCGCAGCTGGTTTGGCAAAGTGTGCGACAAACTAAAGGCCAACGGTTCTCTCTATATGTGCGGCGA
>ONHS01000014.1 GCA_900317715.1 uncultured Bacteroidales bacterium
CTCTGCAACTAAACGGTTGCAAAAAAAAATGAAAAATGAAACCAACTAAATTAAGCAAAAAGAATGGGGCAAACGGTCAACCTTATTCAGGCATTAACAAAATAGCTAAAAGCTAACAGCTAATAGCCAATAGCCAATAGCAAAGTCAGCGTTATGTCATATACAAACGAACAAATACAAGAAATCGTCGCCACGCAGCGCAAATTCTTCCGCACGGGCGCGACACTGCCAGTGAAATGGAGAATCGAGCAGCTTAAGAAGCTGAAAGCGGCGGTTATAGAGCATGCCACTGAATTTGAGGATGCTTTGGTCGCGGACCTCGGACGGAGTAGGGCAGAGGCTTTCCTCTGCGACGTGGGTCCCATCGTTGTGGAAATCAACGAGATGATTCGCGGGTTGCGGCGCTGGGCGCGGCCCGAAACGCACTTCAGCGGACTGATGTGCTTTCCGAGCATCATCACGAAAGTGTATAAGATGCCTTACGGCGTGTCGTTGGTGATTAGCCCGTTCAATTTCCCGATTTTGCTCACCATCGGCGTGCTGGCGGCGGCGATGTGCGGCGGCAACACGGTGGTCATCAAGACCAGCAGCAAGTCGGAGGTTTGCACCGCCGTGATGAAACGCTTCTTCGCGGAGCTTTTCCCGCCTGAGTACGTCACCCTCATCGACGGAGGTCACGACGTGGCGGATATGTGCCTCGCGCAGCGCTTCGACAAGATATTCTACACAGGTTCGCCCTCCGTAGGAAAGCACGTGATGGCGGAGGCGGCCAAGAACCTCACGCCAGTGGCATTAGAGTTGGGCGGCGAGACCGGCAACTGGTGTGTCGTGCGCAAGGATGCTGACCTCAAGGACGCGGCCCGAAAAATCGCCTTCTTCAAACTCCTCAACGCCGGACAGATCTGCATTAACATCAACCAGATAGCGGTGGCGAAAGAGGTTGCTGAGCCCTTCTTGGAAGAACTGAAAAAAGCCTTTACGAAGCAGATCGGCGAAAATCCGAATGCGAACGAAGAGTATCCTAAACTCATTACGGAAGCTGCTTACGACAAGTGTGCGAAATTGGCAGACGAATACCGCGACCGCATCATCTATGGCGGCGTTGGCGACCGTGAAAGCTGCAAATATGCTCCTACCATCATCTATCCAGTGAACAAAGATGAGCACATCGTGATGCACGAGCTTTTCTGTCCGCTGCTGCCCGTGGTGCCCTTCCCCGATGCTGAGGTCGATGCGATGATGGAGACGATTGCCGAGCGCGAGCATCCGTTGGCGATGTATCTGTTTACCAAGGATATGCGCTGGGCGAAACGCACCATGCAAACCCAGCAATACGGTGGTGGCTGCATCAATGAGGTGTGTATCCATCTGATGGTCAAGGGCGTGCCCTTTAACGGCACCGGCCACTCCGGCATGGGCGCCTACCACGGCGAATGGGGCTTCCGCGAGTTCACCCACCCGCAAACTGTCCTCAAAGGCCACACCTGCTTCAATCTGCCCTTGCGCGAGCACCCGTACAGCGGCAAAGCCGGGGAATGGAAGATGAGGTTGCTGAAATGGTTCGAGAGATAGAGGTCTAATTCAGGATTCATCGTATGTTGAAGAATTGAACAGAACCGGCATGTACGAGTTGCATTCGGATCTTCCGGTAAATCATTACATGATACATACGGATTTGCATGTCATTGACGTGATTCTACCCGCTTCTTCGAAAATTATCATTGAAAATATATTGACGGGCGAAATCCGTCAAATTAATGGTTAACATGTTTGCCCGCACACCTAACGGCGTGCGGATTCGCGTCGTGCCCATTTGTGCCACCGAGCCAGGCAGACCTAACGGCCTGCCGATGCCGCATTTGTTGCAAATGCGAGAAGCTGCTCCGATTCCGAACCAGCCTGTAGGGCTGGAGGGCTCGGTAGCCCGGGGTGGAGCGCAGCGACACCCTGGGGCAACGCGTCGAATAACGCGTCGAATAACGCGCCGAATGATGCATTCCGCCCGTTCATCCCGCACGCCGTTAGGTGTGAGGGCAAAATCGAACAAAAACATGTTTTTCGTATTTTTATGACAATCAATATAATGCGATTTATTTTTACAATTGATTGTTAAAATATTGGTTTTCAATACATTATAAAATATTTTTTGTATTTTTGCGCCCCGAAAATTATCACATAAAAATACAAAAAGATATGGGCAACACCTACACTCAAATTCACATTCAGACGGTTTTCGCCGTCAAATACAGAGAAGCATTGATCTTACCAGAATGGCGTGAAAGATTATATCAATACACAGCATCTATCATCAATGATCAAGGCCACAAAACATTGGCAATCGGCGGTGTCGAGAACCATATTCATCTGTTTTTCGGTTTTCGACCGACGCAATCATTGTCTTCGTTGATGTTGAGGGTGAAACGAGAGACATCGGAGTGGATAAACAAAGAAATACTCACAGATTCTCGGTTCCAGTGGCAAAACGGTTATGGGGCGTTTTCATATTCCAAGAGTCATGTGCCTAATGTCATTCGATACATTTTGAATCAAGAAGCGCATCACGCTAATAGATCGTTCAGGGAGGAATATTTGGATATATTGAGGAAAAACGAGGTCGAATTCGACGAACAATACATTTTTGAGGATATTTGATCGGTTGCCTAGGGTGGAGCGCAGCGACACCCTGGGCAATGAGCTATGGGCAAATTCTGTTGATATTTTCTTTTTCTAATTTCAATGTATTTTTTTATTTTTGCAGATTGTTTTTTGATGGAATGTAAGATGGGGGATTTTAGCCCTGCGGGTCCATCGGAAAATGCTTTGTGAAGATGATAAATAATTGAAAATTAGTAATATGGAAGAAGAAAAAACTACATTTGAACAACCCGAAAATGAAATCAAACTTCCCGAAAATGCGTATCGGGAGCTCAAGGAGGGCGAAGAATATAAGCCTATCCTTTTGAGCGACAAGCAATATCCCGAACTTAACGCTTGGACCATCTTTTGGGGTATCCTGATGGCGGTCATTTTCTCCGCAGCCACGGCCTATTCCGGTCTGCGCTTCGGTCAGGTGTTCGAGGCGGCCATCCCGATTGCCATCATCGCCGTGGGTATCTCCACGATTGCGAAACGCAAGAGCCCGTTGTCGGAAAACGTTATCATCCAATCCATTGGTGCGAGTTCCGGCGTGATTGTGGCGGGTGCTATCTTCACCTTGCCGGCCATCTACATCATCAAGGAGACCAATCCTGTGGCAGGCGCGGAGATCCAGGTCAATTTTTTCCAGATTTTCATGTCGTCGCTGCTCGGCGGCTTCCTCGGCATCCTCTTCCTAATACCGTTCCGCAAGTACTTTGTCTCCGACATGCACGGCAAATACCCCTTCCCAGAGGCTACCGCTACAACAGAAATCATCGTGTCGGGCGCAAAGGGCGGCAACCAAGCTAAGCTGTTGTTGATTAGCGGTTTGGTGGGCGGTCTCTACGACTTCCTGATGACCACTTTCCATTTCTGGGCCGACACCATCTCCACCCGCATGACGGGCTGGGGCGAACATCTGGCCATGAACCATAAGTATGTTTTCAAGATGAGTGCCGAATCCATCCTGTTGGGTACCGGTTACCTGATCGGACTCAAGTACGCAGCCATCATCTGCGCAGGTTCCGCCCTCTCATGGTGGGTGTTGACTCCGCTGTTGGGTCACTACGGCATGGTGGAAGTCGATGGCGTGGCAACAGCCATGAGTACCCTTGATCCCGACTTGATCTTCTCAGGCTATGTACGTTACATTGGCATCGGCGGTATCGCTATGGCCGGTATCCTCGGCGTGATCAAATCCGCAGGGGTCATCAAAAAATCCATCGGTGTGGCGGTAAAAGCGGGCAAGTCTGCCGGTGAAAAGAGCGAGGTGGTGCGCACGCAGCGCGACCTCTCCATGAAGATCATCCTTTTCGGCTTCTTGGCTGTGATCGTCATGATGGTGCTCTTCTTCTTCTTTGGCGGTATGCAGATGAACCTCAAACAGGTGCTTGTAGCTCTGTTGGTAGTCTTCCTCTTCGCCTTCCTTTTCACCACGGTGGCTGCTACGGCTATTGCCACGGTGGGTACCAACCCCGTCTCCGGTATGACGATGATGACGCTGATTCTCAGCTCATTCATCCTCGCTTCCGTGGGTTTAAGCGGCGCCACGGGCATCATCACGGCATTGGTGGTGGGCGGCATCGTCTGTTCCGCACTCTCCATGGCGGGCGGCTTCATCACCGATTTGAAAGTCGGTTACTGGATCGGCACCTCGCCTTACAAACAGCAGGCCTTCAAGTTCGTGGGAACCTTCGTTTCCGCATTGACGGTCGGCGCGGTAATCATGTTGCTTTCAAAGACTTACGGATATACGGGTGAGAATGCATTGGTGGCTCCGCAGGCCAACGCTATGGCAGCCATCATCGAGCCGATGATGTACGGCGGTTCCACCCCGTGGATTCTCTACATCGTGGGTGCTGTGTTGGCTATCCTGTTGGATGTTATCGGCGTTCCTGCACTGGCCTTCTCACTCGGTATGTTCATCCCGTTGCAGCTCAACCTGCCGTTGCTCGTCGGCGGTTTCCTCGCATGGCTCGTGAAGACCCGCAGCAAAGACGAAGCTATCAACAAGCAACGCGCCGAGAAGGGCACGCTCCTCGCCTCCGGTCTGCTCGCCGGCGGTGCCATCATGGGTGTCCTCAGTGCCATCCTCAAATACGCCGGCGTCGAACCCACCTTCATGGCGGACTACATCGGCTCGCCCATGTACAACATCCTCGCCATCGTGATGTTCGTTGGTCTTTGCTGCTACCTGGTGATTCACGCCACACGCACGGAGAAAAACGTGTGACGTATGATATAAGATGATAGATATCAATAAGATAATTAATTAAGACGTAAGAGGTGAGATGTTTGAATTATGATTGATAAGTATTAAAGCCCAAAGATCATACGTCTCACGTCATACGTCAATATAACCTCAAAACCCAAAACCATGCACATTGCCGTCGCCGGAAATATTGGATCCGGAAAAACAACTTTAACAGGAATGCTCGCAAAGCATTATGGATGGGAGCCGCTCTACGAAAGCGTGGAGGACAACCCCTATTTGGCGAGCTTTTATCAGGATATGCAACGCTGGGCGTTCAATATCCAGATCTATTTTTTGAACAGTCGATTCCGTCAGGTGCTCGACATCCGTCAGCGCAAGAAGGACATCATCCAAGACCGCACCATTTATGAGGATGCGTACATCTTCGCGCCCAACTTGCACAAGATGGAGCTGATGGCTTCCCGCGATTTCGAGAACTACGCTTCTCTCTTCGAGCTGATGAAGAAGTTCCTGCAACCGCCGGATTTGCTCATCTACCTCAAGGCGGATGTGGAAACGCTCATCTCGCAGATTCTCAAACGCGGCCGCGCCTACGAGGGCGACATCAGCCTGTCCTATTTGGAGAATCTCAACAAGCTGTATAACAATTGGATAGACAACTACAAGGATGGCAAACTCCTCGTAGTGGATGTCAACAAGTTGAAATTCGCTGAGCGTCCCGAGGATTTCGGGGTCATTATTGAGAAGATTGACACGGAATTGTACGGTTTGTTCAAATAATTATGCGAAATTTCAACGTTTTCGGCATCATTCCCGCGCGTTACGCCTCCACCCGTTTTCCCGGCAAACCGTTGGCGCTGATCAACGGCAAGCCGATGGTGCAGTGGGTCTATGAGCGTGTGCAATCGTCTGAAGTTAAGGGACTTGCCGTGGCTACGGACGATGACCGTATCGCGGAATGCGTGCGAGGCTTTGGCGGCGAGGTGGTGATGACCTCCCCCAACCACGCCTCCGGCACCGACCGTTGCGGCGAGGCAGCACAATTGATGCAACCCGCTGATAACGATGTGGTTATCAACATCCAAGGCGACGAACCGCTGATCTCCCCGAAGGAGATTCACTTGCTCGCCAGTGCCTTTGAGGATCCTTCCGTGCAAATTGCCACCTTGGTGAACCCCTTCAACGACGAGAAGCTGTTGCATGACCCGAACGTCGTCAAGGTGGTGAAGGCGAAGAACGGCAAAGTGCTCTATTTCAGTCGCCTGCCGATTCCCTATCTGCGTGATGGCGCGACCCCGCCGAAAAACTACTACCGTCACATCGGCATCTACGCCTACCGCTACCAGGTCCTCAAAGAGATTGTGCAACTCCCCACCTCCGAATTGGAAAACAGCGAAAAACTCGAACAACTCCGCTGGCTCGAAAACGGCTACACCATCTGCGCGCTGGAATGCGATTATCAAGGAATTGGCGTGGACACGCCGGAAGACTTGGAGAAATTAAGAATTAAGAATGATGAATTAAGAATGATGAATGATGAATGATGAATATATGTGCTTACTACCAATAGCTAATAGCCAATAGCCAACAGCCAACAGCTAACAGCCAACCCTCTAAACCATAAACCATAACCCCTAAACCCTACCCCTGTGATCAATTACATCCTCAAAACCCTCCAGAAAGAAGACTATGTCTTTATCGAACGATTAGGTTCGTTTCGATTGAACCTTTGCCATGCTAAAATAGAAGGCGATACCATTCAACCGCCTCATTATGAGGTTGTTTTCTCCCAGAACGACAACGAGGAAAACAATTTCGCGCTGGCCAATCTGATCAGTCGTGAGAAGCAGTGCCTGTTCACGTTTGCCAATGAGGAAATCACCGCGTGGGTTTCCGAGTTGTTGACCGCACTGCAAAACAACAAGTCCGTAACCTACGAGGATTTCGGTACTTTCATGCTCGACAAGAAGGGAAACATCACCTTCGAGAGCGCCGTCATCCCGCAATTGAACAGCCTGTTCGAAGGGTTGGAACCTATCGACCTCAAGCATTTCGAGGTGCCCGCCGCTCCTGTCGTGGAGCCCGAACCGGTTGTGGAGCCCGAACCCGAACCGGTCGAGGAACCCGAGCCCGAACCGGTTGTGGAGCCTGAGCCCGAACCGGTTGTGGAGCCCGAACCCGAACCTGTCGTGGAACCTGAACCCGAACCTGTCGTGGAACCTGAACCCGAACCTGTTGTGGAGCCCGAACCCGAACCTGTCGTGGAACCTGAGCCCGAACCGGTTGTGGAGCCTGAACCCGAACCGGTCGAGGAACCCGAGCCCGAACCCGTCGTGGAGCCCGTTGGGGCGAATAATATTTCGCCCATTAATGACGGTGACAATGACAATGATGACGATGATGACGATGAAGACGATGAAGACGATGAGAATGAGGAGGAAGAGGAGGAAATCAAGAAACGTCACAGTTTGGCCTGGTTGTGGATTATCCTGCTGCTGATTGTCGTGTTGGGTGTGCTCGGTTTCCTCTTCAAGGACAAATGGCTGGGTTACTATCAACAATGGAAAGATAAGAAACAGTCAGTGGAACAGGTGGTTGAATCTCAGGAAACCCCAGAGGGAACCGCTACTGTCGATGAAGCGGCTGATTCTGCCGTACCTGCGGAAGAACTTCCAGAAATAGAGGAAGAACCTGAACCGGAAGCGTTTACCCCGACGGTTATTAAACAATCCTCGGACGGTAAATACGACTACATCCGCTTCGAAAAGGGACACTATTACGCCATCGCAGGTAGCTTCCCCTCCGAAAGCGACGTGATTCGTCATATCCGCCAGAAGAAACTCGACCAATACTCCCCGAAAATCCTCAAGCAAGACGGGGTGACGAACTTGCGCGTCTGTATCGGCGTGTTCAACACGGAAGAGGAGGCGGAGTCCTTCGCGAAAGGGGTGAATTCGTCGTATTGGGTACTCAAATAGTTAGCAGTTAGTAGTTAGCAGTTAGCAGTTAGTTCCTTGAGCAGCTCCGGTAGGGGCAAGAGCTCGGTAGCCTAGGGTGAACGGCGTGAGCCCCTGCAATAGGTGAATGGTTGAATCGATGAATGAATGACGAAAAGATAATACGGTGAATAGATAAAACAATGAAAATCAACATTAAACAGCATATTCCCAACACCATCACGTGCCTCAACCTCGTGAGTGGTTGTTTTTCCATTATGTCGTCGCTGAACGGCAACCTCACGTTCGCCGCGGTGTGGATTGTGATTGCCGCCATTTTCGATTTCTGCGACGGCTTGAGCGCGCGCTTGTTGAAAGTCACGTCAGCCATTGGCAAGGAGTTGGATTCCCTTTCCGACGTGGTCTCTTTCGGGGTGGCGCCTACAATGATTGTCTATAAATGGTTGACAATCTGTTATTTCCAGATGCCTCCCGCTGCACAAACGCCATTCGTCTCTTACCTAGCTTACCTGGTTTTCCTCGTGCCAGCACTCTCTGCGGTGCGTCTCGCTCGGTTCAACCTTGATACGAACCAGACGGACAAGTTCATCGGGATGCCTACACCGGCCAATGCCCTCTTCTTGGGCTTCATTCCTGCGGCTTCCGAACATGTGGCCATCCTCCACAACTATTGGGTGGTCATCTTCTTTGCCGTCTTCTTCGCTTTTCTTCTGGTCAGCCCCATCACCATGGTCTCCCTGAAGTTCAAGGATTTTAAGTTCACGAAGATGAACATTGCCCGCTATCTGATTCTGTTGGTCGGCATTATCTTGTTCATAATCTTTAAGTTAGGAGCGTTCCCGCTGATTATCTTCGGTTACCTGCTCATTTCCATTTTTTATCACACATTATCGAATTTTGAAGTCGTATGAAATACCAATCTTTAGCATTGTATTGCGGTTCTTCCGCAGGAAATAACCCTTTGTATGCCCGTGAGGCGGCCCGTTTCGGGAAAATGTGCGCCCAAAAGTCGTTGACCCTCTACTTCGGGGGTGGTTCCATCGGACTTATGGGGGCGGCGGCGGAGGCTTGTCTCTCCAAAGGCGGGAAGGTCATTGGGGTGGCTCCCGACTTTTTCACCCAAGGCGAAGTGCTGGCCACCAATCTCACCGAGATGATTTTGGTGAAGACCATGAGCGAGCGAAAGCAACTCCTTGAGGAAAGGTCGGATGCGTTCGTGATCTTCCCGGGCAGTTATGGCACCATGGATGAGCTTTTCGAGATGGTCACGGATGCGCAATTGGGCATGCACACGAAGCCCATTGTGATTTATAACTACATGGGTTACTACGATTTCCTGATCAAACAGCTGGATAAATTCATGGAGGAGGGCTTCTTGCGCCCGTTCCACCATTCCCTGTTGCTTCATGCTTCCGATTTGGAGGAACTCTTCTACAAGTTGGATACCTACGAGAATACCAACGACCGCTCTTGGTTAGAAAAAATCAGACACTAAAACATTGACAATATGCAATTCAAAGACGTTTTGGCAGATGCTGCGTTGAAGCAGAAACTCGTCGATCTCGTGCGTGCGGGTCGTGCGGCGCACGCCCAGTTTTTCTTGGCTCAGCCGGGCAGCCATGCATTGGCGCTGGCCGTCGCCTACGGACAATACCTCTGTTGCGAGCACCCCACGGAGACTGACTCCTGCGGGGAGTGTCCCTCCTGCAAGCAGTACGCCAAACTGTCACACCCCGACTTGCACCTCTATTTCCCCAATTGTACGACGAAATCCATCAAAAAAGACCCGGATTCTGCGCAATTGGCCCCGGAGTTCAAGGAATTTGTGCTAAAAAACGACTTCCATGTGAATCTTCACGATTGGCTGAGCGAACTGGACGGTGAAAACAAGCAAGCCTCCATCAACACCCGCGATTGTTCCGACATCCTGCATCACAACAACTTACGTTCTCATCAGGATGGCTATAAGGTCTATATTCTTTGGTGCGTGGATCGTTTGTATCATTTGGCCGCTCCAAAATTGCTGAAAACATTGGAGGAACCTGAAGAAAAGTCGGTCTTTATCCTGATTTCTGAGGAACCCGATAAGATTTTGAACACGATTCTTTCCCGTACACAGCTGGTGAAGATTCCTCGTCTGACGGACGCGGATATTGCGCAGAAGCTTCATCAAACTTACACGGATCTCTCTTTGGAGGAGGCAACTGACATCGCTGTTTTGGCGGACGGCGACTATAACAAGGCAGTTCATATCGCTACGGATAGCGAGGAACAAAGTCTGCTTTTACGTCAGTTTGAGACCGTTTTCGACAGTATAGTGGCTTTTGCGCAACGAAAATCGCTGAATGAGGTCCAATATGAGCGTGTTCAGGAGGTTTTTGCTGAAATTGTTGAACAAGGGCGTGAATATCAAAAACAGTTCCTTAATTTGATGTTGCGCATGTTGAGAAACATTTTGATGCAAAATTCACAATATCCGGCGATGTTGAAAGTGACCCATCAGGAGCAATCCGTGATAGCCAAATATCAGGGCATTTTGCAATTGAAGCAGATTTCTACCATGACGGAGTTGTGCAATACGGCGATTTATCACGTCACCAGGAATGGTAATTCATCATTGATATTCACGGACCTCTATTTCCAATTGGCGAAAAATTTCTGACGTTGCAATATTTTGGCCACTTCAACGTTAGGTGTGCACATTAAAAATATGGTTGCAATGAAACGAAATATCCTTATCGTATGTTTGTGCGTGCTCTGTCTCAGCGCTACGCATCTGTTGGCGCAGAATGACGCTTCCTGTGTGGCTAAAGCTCCTAAGGAAGTGGTTGTGAATCAGCAATTTCAATATACTGTTACCACTTCCGAAAAAGGGACTGTCTTGGAGACGGATTTCGGTAAATTTGAGTTTGTGAACGGTCCGAGCATGGGGTCCAGCACTTCCATTACCATCTCGAACGGGCATACGGAGCAAAACACGCAATACACGTACACGTATGTGCTCTCGGCCAAGCGTGAGGGCACGTTTACCATCCCTGGCGTTTCTATTTCAGTGGATGGCAAGGTGTTACGCAGCAACGCGGTGGAAGTGCAAGTGGTGAAGGCTTCCAAACAAACGCAGGAGAACTCAAACGATCCGTTCTCAAATGTCTTCCCGTTTGAATGGCCGGACCTCAATCCTTTTGGGAACCGGCAACCTTCTCAACGACCGAATTCAAGATCAGAAAGTGTTGAATATAAGGATGATATAAAGAAGGATGACCTTTTTGTGAAGTCGGAGATTTCGCAAGCGGAGGCTTGGCAGGGTGAGGCTGTCGTGGTCACCCACAAACTCTACATCAAGCAGGATATTCGTGGTTATGACATCGCGCGCGCCAACTACGCCGCTACGGATGCCCTTTGGCTCGACCGTTTGGATGTTACCTACAGCGATGAATCTACGGAAACCATCAAAGGGGAACGCTATCACGTTTATACCATCATGCAGACGGCCGCTTATCCATTGAAAACGGGCAAAGTGACCATCCCGAAGCTGGATTTGATTGTGCGTATCGGGGTTCCGGCGGTCGTCAACAACCCGTTCTGGGGCAATATGACCACCACCCGGGCCAGAGATTTCCGCCTGACTTCTAACGAGCTGTCCCTCAAGGTGAAACCGCTTCCTAATGTCAACAACAATGGGAAGACGGAAACGGTGGGTCATTTCGACATTTCCGCTTCTTTGAATAAGACAGAAGTGCGTGCAAATGAACCTGTTACGCTTACCATCACAGTGTCGGGCAACGGCAATCTCCATCATATTGAATCCGAAGATTTCCAAATCGACTTCCCGTCAGACTGTGACATCACCTATCCTAAAGTCAGTCAGAACATTAGCGCGAAAGGTAATCTTGTGAGCGGTTCCAAGACCTTCCGTTTCACGCTGATTCCGCGTTCAGAAGGCGAATATTTCATCCCTGGGGCGAATTTCACTTATTATGATGACGAAATTCAGTCTTACAAGACCATTTCAGCCCAAGATTTTCGTATAGAGGTGAAGCCGGGAGGCACTGCTCCGCAGCAAAATGAGGGTCAGAACGACAATAAACCCAAAGGCAAGGTGTATAAAATTTAATCTGGCGATGCGATTAATCGTGTCTCCATACGGTGCATATCTATAAAATATGTACATTTGCGCCGTTTTTTGAAAATATTTAATTATGAAGAAATTATTGGCGTTAACCGCGTTTCTCATGCTGGCTTTCTTGTTCACCACTTGTGACAAAATCGACGGGCCGTTTTATATCATTCCCGAAAATGAGGATGTGACCGTCAATTTCCCGGAACTTGACCCCAGCAGCGTTTATCGTAAAATTTTGTTTGAAGAATTTACGGGACACCGCTGTACGAATTGTCCGGACGGGCACTTGAAATTGGAGGAACTTCAGGAACGTTACGGGGACACGCTTGTGGCTGTGGGCATCCATTTTGGTGCGCTGGCAAAACCGGTGGGCGAAACGTTCAGTTACGATTTCCGTACGGAGGCAGGTAACCGAATTGGGGAGGCTTACGCCATCGATGCGATTCCGGCCGCCATTATCAATCGGAATGACAAAGAGGGCGGCTGGCCGCGCAGTCAGTGGCTGAGCGTGGTGCCGACCATTGATCGTACCAAGCCTACCGCTGCCATTCAGATGATTAACGAATACGATGAGATTTCCAAAACCCTGAAGGCCAATGTGAAAGTGACGATGCTTGAAAACTATAACGCTTCGCTTAGTTTGGTGTTGTTGCTTATAGAAGACGGCATTGTGAAACCGCAAAAGGATGGTGATCACGATGTTTTGGATTATGTTCACAACCATGTGCTGCGTGCAAACTTCACGGATCCGTTTGGCTATGTGCTGCGCAATGGCTCTGTCGATTGGACGGCAGGTGAAGAACTTACCTATGCTTCCACCATTAACTTCAGTGAAACGGACTGGAACCCGGCGAATTGTTCTGTGGTGGCTTTCTTGTTAGATCCTATCAATATGGATGTTTTGCAAGTTGAAAAGTTAGAAGTGTTGAGTCGTTAATTTTGTTTGAAAATATGAAAATAGTTGCTGTTGAGCCGATAGGCATTTCTGCCGAAAGAGCGAAAGAGATTCAGAGCCAGTTGGCTCAAAAAGGGCATGAATTTGTGTGGTATGGTGACCGCAAAGAGGATGCCGCTACGTTGGTGGAAAGGATGCAAGATGCTGAAATCGTGATTGTTTCCAACATTCCTCTGCCGGTTGAAGTACTGTCGAAATGCCCGAAACTCCAATTCTTGAATGTCGCGTTCACCGGTTTGGATCACATTGATTTGGGCTATTGTGAAGCGCACCATATTCGAGTGAAAAACGCTTCTGGTTATGCCACCGAAGGCGTGGCGGAATTGGCTGTGGGATTGATGATTGACGTGCTTCGTCAGATTACCCGCTTGGATGGTTCCATCCGTGAATGCGGAATCCGCGGTGCCTTCCTGGGTCGTGAGTTGCGCGGCAAAACGGTTGGCATTGTGGGTACAGGCGCTATCGGCATCCGCACGGCGCAACTGCTGCAAGCTTTTGGCTGTGAGGTGATTGCTTGGAGCAGAACCCAGCGTCCGGAAGTGACCGGAATGGGAATCCCTTACGTCTCATTGGAGGATTTGATGCGCCGCAGCGACATTGTTTCTCTTCATGTCCCGATGACTCCCGAAACCAACGGACTCATCAGTCGGGAATTGTTGGCATTGTGCAAACCTACCGCCATTTTGATTAATACCGCACGTGGCAAAGTGGTGGATATGAATGCCTTGGCGGACGCTCTGCGAAACGGGCGCATGGCGGGCGCGGGCATCGACGTGTATGAGAAGGAACCCCCATTGCCACAAGACCATCCGCTCCTGAATGCCCCGAACTGCGTCCTCGTCCCCCACGTCGGCTACGCCACCCGCGAAGCCTTCGACGACAGAATTGAGATTGTTCTTAGAAATTTGGAGTAGGGAATAGGGAGTAGGGAGTAGGCAACTGCTAACTACTAACTGCTAACTGCCGATGATCAGCTCTTCCCACCGTACCTTCGGTACGACATGTACGCCGTTTTCGCGGTAGTAGGCGTGGCTCTCGTCAGCGGAGATTTCCTTTAGTTGAATGTTTTCGTTTCCTTTCCCGATGGCCAAAATCAGGATGGGCGGGTAGGGGAGTGCGAACGCTTCTTCGATTTTCTTGGCGTTGAACGCTCCGATAATCAAGCCGTTATAGCCCATTTCCACTGCTTTCAGCAACATGCTCTGAGCGGCGATGCCTGCGTCGATGTGCAGCATTTTGCTTTCGGGAACTGTGCTGCAGAAGATGATGAAGGCATGCGGTTCCGTACCTGGGAACGGCAGGTGCAATTCAGGCAGCATTCCGCCTAATTTAATGTTTTCCAATACTTTATCATCGCCGTTTCCTTCCGTTACAAGCTTGAAACGCAACGCTTGTTGGTTTTTCGCGGAGGGCAACACGGCATTCACCGCCACCATCTTTTCCAGTACTTCCTCCGACACCTTGTACGCCGGATCATAGCCACGGAAACTGCGGTTTTTCTTCAGCAAACTGTCCAAAGAACGCCCCGCGCTCTTATAGACCACTTTCTTCTTGCTGTGGTATTCTTCGAATTTGTTCTCTAAAAAATTGTCTGCCATTTTTTTTGGGATAGTTTAGGGTTTTGGGAAAAGGGAATCGAAAGTTAGCAGTTAGCAGTTAGTAGTTAGCAGTTAGTCTAAGTCCTAAGTCTAAGTTTAAGTTCTAAGTCTATGTCTAAGTTCTATGTCTAAGTCAACTACATCGTAACAACGCATCCGTTTCTCGCCAGTGCACGCCAACAGCCAAAAGCTAATAGCCAACAGCCAACCGCCTACAAGTTATTTCTGAAGTCATCATGCAAATTCAGTTTCATCACGTCTTTCAGGGTGGCGGATTTCACGTTGATGGTGAATCGCCAGCCCTTGCGGTAGCCGATGGGGACCCAGTTGAAGCTCATTTCCCAGCAGTGCATGTCGCGGAAGAAGTCCAGAGAGGTGAAAGACAATGATTTATGCACGAAATCGTAACCTGTGGTGAAGCCGAAACGCCATTTCTTGGTGATGTTGATGTCGCCTGCCACATTAAGCGTGTGCACCATGTTGTGCGTGTAGGGCTTCAATTCTTCTCCCCAATAGATCGCACGGTAGTAGTCGAGATTGTCGTTGATGCCGTAAGTGAATGAGTAGTTGAACGTTAGCGACCATGGCAGTCGGTTCTTTTGTCGTTCTGGGTCTTTGGACTTGAACGTGTTTTGGTCGATGCGGTAGTTGAGGGAGATGCTGTAGGTGCCTTGCGAGAAACGCAGCAGCCGACGGTGGGCATCCCATTCGGTAACGTTCACGCGGCGACCCTCCTCGTTGATGCTGTAGGGGTCGAAAACGAAGCTGTAGGTGAGGTAGAGCTGTTTGAAGAGCGTGCTGCGGCCAGACATCGTGAATGTGGACCACCTCATGGAGTCGGCGGCGAAATCGTAGTACATGGAGATGTTGAAGTTGTCGATGAGCGGAATCTTCTTGAGCCCTGTGATGGTGTCTTTGCGCGAACGGACCTTGATTTCCAGATTGTTGCCGAGCGTGAGCTGTACGCGCGCCTGCATCTTGGGATTGCCGGTGCCGAATATGGCGTTGTCGTAGTAGGTGTAGTTTACCAACTCGCCGGTCATCGGATTGACGTAGGAAGCGCTGTTTTGACCGTTCAGCATCGGTTGGAACGTGAAATTCAAAGTCGGGGTGATGACGTGGCGGATGGCATTCAGCCCGCCTTTCTTGAAAACGTACATCACATAGACCTTTGTCGTCAGGTTCGAGGAGAGGTTGAGGTCGTGGACTGCCCCGAACTTGCGGTTGAAATGCAGCACCAGCTGCGGAGCCTCCGAAGTGTTTGGATCCCAGACCATCTCACGGCTGTAATTCTGCAAATACCATTTCTCCGTCAGCGTAAGGGTGGTGTTCCAGTTGATGGTCTTGGCGATTTTGATGGGGATGGTGAGGGGGACGACGTGCTGCATGCCCGCCTCGAAATGTTCCCACGTAATCGGCTGGAAGAAAAGCGAATCGGTGGTGTTCACTTGACCGATAAGTTGCGACGACCATTTCATGGAGATGTTGTCATACCATTTCAGCGGTCCCGACTTGTCCTTTTTGCGGAACGGATAGAATTGCGCCACAGACATGCTGATGTTGGGTAACTTCATGTTAATGGTATGATTCCCAGTGTTTTGCGAGTAAGAAATGGCGGCGTCCAAGTAGAAGAAGTCAGCGGCGGAAGTGGAAAGGTTGACCGTGGAGGTAAACTGGTTGGAGAGGTAGTCTTCCACAGAGGTCACATTATAGCGGGCGTAGTTGGCGCTCTGAATGTCGATATGAGCGTTGAAACGTGTGGTGGGGTGCGATTTCGAGTCTTGCTTATGATCCCAGTAAATCTTATAGTTGTTGACTTTCTTGAAGTTAGCGGTGTCGATGCGGTCGCCGGTGAGCGAGAGCGCGTAGGCCAGTTCCAGGTTACCGCTGCATTTGTAGCGATAGACGTAGTTCGATCTGGCCTTCACCGCCCAGCTGCCGCGCGTGTAAAGGTCAGCGGAAAGCAACAGGTCGATATTGTCGTTGATGGCAAAATAGAAGCCTAAGTCCTGGAGGTAGAATCCCATACTCCCGGATTGTCCAAAAGAGGGCATTACCAGTCCGGACTTATGTTGGGCATCGAGCGGGAAGAAACCAAACGGCAGCGCCAGAGGGGTGGGAATGCCCGAAAAACGCAGGTGGGCGGGACCGATGAGGATTTTGTCGTGCTGGATGACCTTGGCTTTGGAAAACGCGATTTCGTAGTGCGGGTCGCCGAGCTCGCAGGTGGTGTATTTACCGCGTTTGATGTAGGCTACGTTGTCGCCCATTTTCTTCACCTGCTCCCCATGGATGTAACCATCATCCTGTGTGGTGATGACATCTGTGATTTTGCCTTTGTGGGTGGTGAAGTTGTACATGATTTCGCGGGCGTTGTAATGCGCGTCCCCCTGCAGGAAGACGGGCGCTCCGTGAATCCGCCCCAAGGAATCTGCCACGCCGCACGCGTATAACTGGTTGTTTTTGAAGTCAATCTCGATGTAATCCGCACGCAACTCCATGTCTTCGTAGGTCACGGATGCATCGCCATACAGATAGGTGAATCGGTTCTGAATGTCATTGATCACAGAGTCGTGCGCGCTATAATGGACAACGTCGGTGATGGCGTTAGGGGAGATCACTTTGGGAGATTGTATGACGATTGCCGCAGAATCGGTGTCGGCGTGCATCGAAACTTCGAACATGGTGGAGTCCACTTTGTTCTGGCGGGGTTTCCCGGGACGCCTTCCCTGTCCAGAAGAATATAGATATAACACACTGAGGATGAAGACAATACATACCCTCATGAAATATGAAACATCCAGTGTGTATATTTTTTTAATCAAATGGCTAATATTAAAGTCAATTATTATATTTTTGCGGCCTAAAAAAGCGGCAAAAATAATCAAAAAATCCCAATCAGATGAACTCGAAATTTTTTTTCTTAGTATATGTGTTGATATTTTTTCTAGCGCTCCCTTGTACCGCCCAAAAAGATGGGAAAACGTTTAAGGTGGTGATAGACGCCGGGCATGGTGGAAAAGATCCCGGTTGCCTTGGCGCATATACGAAGGAGAAGGATGTCGCGCTTAACGTGGCCTTGAAAACGGGGAAACTGATTAGTGATAACTGTCCGAATGTCAAGGTGATATATACAAGAAGCACCGACGTGTTCGTGGAACTCTACCGTCGCGCCAAAATCGCCAACGACAACCATGCAGACCTGTTCATCTCTTTCCATTGCAACGCCAACGACAACCATGGAGCGCATGGTGTGGAAACATACGTGATGGGACTTCATAAGAGCGAGGCCAATTTGGCGGTGGCACGCGCCGAGAATGCCGCTATGTTGATGGAGAAAGATTATGAGAAGAACTATGGTGGTTTCAATCCTAATTCACCAGAATCCGCGGTGATGTTTTCCCTCTATTCATCCGCCTATCTCAATAATTCCATCCTTTTGGCTGACAAAGTGCAGAAAAATCTGGTGAGCACCACGAAAATGCTGGATCGCGGGGTCAAACAGGCAGGCTATTGGGTGCTCTGGGCCGTTTCCATGCCCAGTATTCTCATCGAAATGGGCTTCCTTTCCAATCCTACAGAGGAAAAATATCTATCCGACGAACAGCATAAGGAGGCTATCGCCAACGCCATCTTCCAAGGTTTCGCCTCCTATTATACCCAAATGACAGGCAATAAAGTGAACGTTTCTAGCGTTAAACCAAAGGATAATAAAACGGAGGAACAAACCAATTCAGATAAAAAGCATGATAACAGCAATGATAATATACATGATAATCAGCCTGATAAGGCGGAAAAAAGGGAGGAAACCACAGTAGCGGAATCAGATGAAATACGCTTCAGAGTACAATTCATGGCGCTTCCGGAAAAGATTTCCCCTAATGACAAACGCTTGAAAGGTATTCCTGATCAACGTTGTTATTTTGAAAACAATTTATGGAAATATACGGCAGGTAATGAAGACAACTTACAATCAGCCAAGGAGATACAAAACCAAATCAAGGCGAAATACCCTGACGCTTTCATTATTGCCTTTAAGGGCGAAGAGAAAATTCCGGTATCCGAAGCCGTGAAATTGCAGAAGAAAAAGTGATGCGATAGCTATTGCTGTTTCTGTTTTTGATCCATTTCGTATATGTATTCTGCGTTGCGACGCAGGTTCTCCTCTAAGGAGATGTGTTCCTTCTTGGCTTGCTTTTCCACCTTCTGAAGCCATTCCGGATCGCTTTTGATGCGTTGGATGATGCGGTTGATTTCTTCTTCCGGATCATAGTCTTTTCCTTTCGCAAAAGTTTCCAGAGCATCCTCCACAAATCCAAACATGTAGTCGTAGGCGAACATGGTGGTGAACATCACCATTACCACATCGGCATCCGTAATCGCCTCGTACTTATTGATATAGACGACTTTCTTGTCTCGTTTGGAAATCTTTGAGAATGAAATTTCATTGTACATCCAAAAGTCCACATTGCTAAACGCTTCTGAGAATGGACAGTCACTCAATTGGGTGAAATAGCTGTCAGCAATGACTAACAGATTGGGCTTCTGATAGTTGTGCGGGATGTGGCATAACGCATACTTCGGCCAGGGCATTTTCGGATGTGAAAGCGGGAACATCAGATTGCAGGTGGATTCCAGCTCGCGGTCTGACGGTGCGTATCTTCTGGTGATATTGCTGTCTATCAGCTGAATATGAGGCATTGGAGAATTCAAAACGCCTTCCATGGCACGAAGAAGCGTGTCTGCAACAAAGGGCATAGTCCCCAAACACCAGTGGGTTCCATATTTCGTATAAAGAGGGTATTTCTCTTTGTCTTTCAATGAGTTGAAAACGGGGATGAAATCGATGTGCGGGATATTGTACTCCTTGAACAGCGCGGCGTATTCATGCTGAAGCACAAAGTCGTCGGGAGGGATACTGTCGGGCAACCATTCGGGATAAATGGCGGTTTTGGAGGGCGCGAGTACAACCAGAAAAGCGATGTCGTGCGCTTTGAGACTGTCAATCAACTCAAGGGTGCGTATAACGTTCTGTTTGGCAACACGTTTTGCACTGTCAGCCGTGCCAAACTTCTCCCGCAAAGTTACGCCTGACACATCGTCGGTGTATTGCTTCAGGAACATCTCCCCATTTTTTCCGATGATGATATTGTTGTTGGTGATCTTGTGGAAAACGCTGTACATGAATTGGTTATAGCATCGGATATAGAATCCTCGACCGCCGAAATGGGCCACGGCAGCCTCGTCCAGATACTGCTGATAGCTGCTGTCCAGAAGGTTTTTCATGGAAGGATTCACTTTTTCGATGGGTTGGGTGTAGCCTTCCAGCTTCCGAATGGGTGGAATATGCGTAATCTGCAGTATCAGAGGAAGTAAAAGCAGTCCCATGAACAGCAGGAAGAGGCGTTTATATGTTTTTTCTTGCGGCATCAGAATCGGAAATAGATGAAGGGGTTGAAATTGTTGGAAGCTAAAGAGCCGATGGATAGCGGTAAGATAACCAATAAGATAAGGACGACCACGAGGGTGAGCGTCTTTGTGGAATAATGGTCGGAAAAGAGATTGTCCATCATTTTTTGACCGATGGCCGTGGCGGGGGCGAAGGAAATCAGTGCGGCGAGAATCAGGAAGAAGATTTGCGGCTCTCCTTGCACGGGGATGCCTCCACGGAAGGAGAACATCGCTTGGTAGAAGTGCAGGGCGCCGCTCAAAGTCTCCGTGCGGAAGAGGACCCATCCGGAAGTCGCCACAAAAAATGTCAGGATCATGGCGGGAAGGCGGCCCATTTTTTCTAGCCATTTCAGCATGAAAATGCGGTCCAGGATGAGGAAAAAGCCGTGGAAGGCGCCCCACAGTACGAAATTCCACGAAGCACCGTGCCATAAACCGGAGAGGAGAAATACCGTGACGAGGTTGAGGTAGGTCCGCAGCGTCCCTTTTCGGTTGCCCCCCAGCGGAATATAGAGGTAGGACTTCATGAACGCCCCGAGGGTGATGTGCCAACGTCTCCAAAATTCGCTGATACTCAAGCTGGTGTATGGCGCGTTGAAGTTCTCCGGAAAACGGAAGCCGAGCATCTTGCCTAACCCGATAGCCATGTCTGAGTATCCGGAGAAATCAAAGTAGATTTGGAAGGTGTAGGCTAAAATCCCAATCCAGGCGGTGGAGGTGGCCATTTCTTGGTACGGCATCGCGAAAATGGGGTCCGCAATCAGCGCTACCTGATTGGCTATCAATACTTTCTTTCCCAATCCAATCATGAATCGGCAGCATCCGTTCACCCTCGCTTCCATGGTGATGTGTCGTTCGCCGATTTGGGCGGCGATGGTGTTGAACCGCACAATGGGACCCGCGATAAGTTGCGGAAACATCGAGATGTAGAGCATGTAGTCGCTGCAGCGTTTCAGCGGAGCGGCCTCGTCCCGAAAGACATCCACGGTATAGGTGATGGACTGGAAGGTGAAAAAGGAGATACCGATGGGTAGTGCTATCTTGTTGAATGTGATGATGTTATGATTGGTTAATTGGAGGATGGCGTTCAGGTTGTCAACGAAGAAGTTCATGTATTTGAAGTACCCCAGCACGAGCAGGTTGAGGGTGATGGAGGCCGCCAGCAGCCATTTTTTCCGTTTCAGGGTGGGGGAGTTGTACATCTGTTTGGTTAGCAGCCAATTGAAGAACATCATCACGATGAAAATGGCCAGGAAACGAGGCGCGCCGTAGGCATAGAAAATGAGGGAGCCGGCAAGCAATATGGGGTTTTGCCATTTGGCGGGTACCAGGTAATAAATCAGCAGAAACACTGGAAGAAAATAGAATAGGAAAGTGATACTGCTGAATACCATAAGATGCCTTTTTCAGAGCGGCAAAGATACAATTATTTTCGGGTCGGGAAGACAAGGGGTTGTTTTTTGACGACAACGGGGACAACGCGGGACAACCTTTAAAGGAAAAAGTGATTAATGAGTCTCTTCCGGATATATAATCCGATTGTTCTTCATTCGCAATTCGCAAAGCTTTAAGATTTTTTTCAATTCTCTGAGTTCCGATCTTTTTAAATGCAATTCTTCAAGTTGATAAAAAGTCCACCACGTCTCCGCTTTTCGTATTGAGGATGACCGAATCACGAAATCCTCCTCCAAAGTGGCCATAGGACAAGAAAAATAAGCAGCTCGAAGCATATATCTTTTGTCTTTGAGTAAACTGTTGCTGGTATATGATACAATGCGAACATCGCAGATTTTATATGGGATACCTTTCTCGTGATTAGATGCATCAAACTCCTCGCGGACATCTTTGCTTTTGTTACTATCACAGAATTCAATATCATAATAGTCATTGGCTATTATCTCAGTTTGAGCAAACGAGAGACGGATTATGAGTGTCGATAACAATAAAGCAAATACAAACTGTTTCATGGCGCGAAGATAGCAAATATTTTATATCTTTATCGGAAAAAATGAAAAGATTTTTTTTTTATATTTTGTTCTGTTCTTATTCTCAGTGGGTGTTCTCGTTATAACACTCCACAAGATAAATTTGAACATATACTTGGAACATCTTTTACAGCTGTTCAATAATCTTAATGTCCTGGCAATATCCGTTGACAAAAAAAAGAATGTTTGGTTTTCATTCAGTTGTAAAGATCGGTGTACTTATAGTTATTTAAAATTGTCGCCAACAAGTTCATTGGAGGAGTGTGGATTGCAATATTACAAAAGGTATAATGAAGATTGGTTTTATAACGTAGAATGCTCTAAATATGGAAGATGATAGCTGGTTTCTTGTTCACGTTGCTATTACCGCCGTCTAATAATGAATGATATAATAATATTAGAATCTTGATTCCTGTGTTGTCCCGCGTTGTCCCCGTTGTCGTCCAAAAAAACAATTTCCTTGAAAAAAATATTTTGGGTGATAATTCAAAAAAATGTATTTTTGCAGTTTATTGGCATGGTGAAAAATGAGCAAAGATAAAGACAAACAATATTCTGTAAAAGAGGCGAAAAGCATCAAAGTGGCGCTGTTTTGCATTTCGGCCATATTGATCTTTTACTTTGGGGCGAAGTTTCTGAAGGGAATCAATGTCTTTGGGAAGAAGAATTATTATTATGCTGTGTTTGAGGATATTGGCGCTTTGCATGAAAGCACCAACGTCACTTTGAACGGTTACGGCATTGGCAAGGTGACCGACATCACGCTGCTGAGTTCGAATCCGGTGCGCATCTGTGCGGAAATCCTGGTGACCGAGAAACTGGATATCCCTGAGGACTCCCAGTTCGAGGTGGCGCAGAAAGATGTGCTTGGCGGCATGGTCGTGAATCTGCATCTGGGCTCTTCATCCCGCTTTGCCCACAGCGGCGACACCCTGGGCTGCTACCTCGCGGGCGGTATGTTTGACGGACTCGGGGATCTTGTGGCGCAGCTGCAAAGCGTGGTCTCTTCCATAGACACGATCGGCTTGGGATTGAAGGAGGCCTTCCGTCCGCAAGATTCGCTGAACGGCGGTGCATCCCTGAAAAACACACTCGCCAATCTCCAAGAAGCCACGGGTGACTTGGCGGTGCTGCTTGACCGCAACGGCCCGAAGGTCAACAATGTGGTGGCACAACTCGACAAACTCTCCCGTACGCTGGGAGACGCCAGCCCTAAAATCGATGCCATCATTTCCAATGTGGACAACATTTCCGATTCATTGGCGAAGTCCAATATCCGGACTCTCGTGAATAACGCGCAAGAGGCGGTGGACAATGTCAATCATGTGATTGCCAAGGTTGAGCATGGACAAGGGACTGTAGGACAGCTGATTAACAATGATTCGCTATATAAAAGCCTGAACAGTACGCTCGAAAGCTTGAATCTGTTGATTCAGGATTTGAAGGAGAATCCTTCGAAATACGTCAACGTGACCGTTTTCGGGAGAAAAGAGAGTAGAGTGGCTAAAAAAGAGGGTAGAGAAGCAAATAAAGTAAAGTAAAAATATATAACATGGAAATTACAGGAAAATTAATTCAGAAATTACCCGTGCAATCCGGTGTGAGTACCTCGGGCAACAATTGGTCGAAGGCGGAGTTCGTCATCGAGACGGTGGAGCAATATCCCAAGAAAGTTTGTGCTAACTTATGGGGCGACCGCGCGCGTGCGCTCGATCAGTTCCAGATCGGCAGCCTTATCACCGTTTCCTTCGATTTGGAATCGCGTGAATACAACGGTCGTTGGTACACGGACGTGAAGGCTTGGCGCGTGGATGCTGCTACTCCCGCCGCTGTGGCAGGCGCACCCGTGCAAGGCTATGCGCAGCCGCAACAACCGCAGGCATACGCACCGCAGGGCTACGCGCAACCGCAACAGCCCGTCTATCCACAGCAGCCAGCGTATCCTCCGCAAGGTTATGCACAACCACAGCAACCTGTGTATCCGCCTCAACCTCAAGGTTATGCGCCTGCCCAACCGCAACAACCGGTCTATGCGCAGCCGCAACCCGATATGAGCAATCTGCCGAATGTGCCGCAAGACACATTTGTGGATGAAGGACAGACGGACGATCTTCCGTTCTAGTGTTTAACCAATTCAGAACCAGATGAATGCAGGCTATTGTCGGTTGACGGTCATCCCTGTACGGGCGGAAGCATCGCATCGCTCGGAAATGGTGAGTCAACTCCTTTTCGGGGAGACCTACCACGTGCTTGACATGACGAGCGAGTGGGTCAAAATCGCTGCTTGCCATGATGGTTACGAAGGCTGGATTCAGCGCAAACAGCATTTCGCCATTTCAGAAGAAGTTTTAGATAACTATTTGAAATGTGAAAAGTTGCGGTTGAAAACGGCTTTGCTTCCTGATCAAACGACCATTCTCACGATGGGGGCACTGATTCCAGTGCATCCCAGCCAAGGTTTATGTCCTGAGGCCCTTCCGGAGCATATTTCTGCGGAAAATTGGTTGCCTGAGGCCGATTTGACAGGACTTCCCCGTGAAGATAGTATGGGATTGATAGGTGATGCCGCTCTCTCCATGGAAGGAGCACCTTACCTTTGGGGTGGTCGCACGCCGCTGGGTATTGACTGCTCGGGATTCACACAATTGTTATATTCTTTGATTGGGGTTCAGTTGCCCCGCGATGCTTCACAACAAGTGCAAGTGGGTGAGCCAGTGGATTTTATCCACGAAGCTCAGCTTGGCGATTTGGCCTTCTTCCATAACGAAGAGGGACGGATTGTGCATGTGGGCATGATGCTCAACGATCATGAAATCATCCATGCCAGCGGTTACGTACGCGTGGACCGTGTGGATGAGAATGGAATCTTCAATGCTGATTTACAGCGATATACACACAGTCTGAGAGTGGTGAAAAGAATTGTTTGTTAAAAAATGGAATAATGAAGCATATAACTAGAATTGTGGTAGGGGGAATCCTCGCAATCTGTTTGATTGCGGGATGTGCGGCTTGGTTTTTTTACAAGACCTTTTTGGCCGACAATGTTAAAAATCAGAATGTTACGATTGTGGTTCCGCCAAATGCCACATTCGATCAGGTGATGGACTCTTTGCGAAAATATGACGTGCTGGAGTCCGAGCGAACGTTCCTCAGAACTGTTAAAATTCTGAAATACGAGAAGATAAAACTGGGTAAATACGATTTGGCCTACTGCCATTCGAATCTGGAGTTGGTTCGGATGTTGCGTGCCGGACAACATTATCCGGTGAGTTTCACGTTCAATAATGTGCGGACAGCCGATCAATTCGTTGAGAAAGTGGGGCATCAGTTCTTTTTTGAGCCGGAAGAGTTAAGAGCACTTATCCAGGATTCCGCATGTATGAGTCAGTTCGGTCTGAACGATACTACTGCGCTATGTCTCTTTATTCCAAATACATACGAAATTTACTACGATATTACGGCGCTGGATTTTTTGAAGAAAATGCATCAGTATTACCAGCAGTTCTGGAACGAACAGCGTCAGGCCACGGCGCAGGAAATCGGATTGACGCCGGTGCAGGTGGCTACGTTGGCTTCTATCGTCGAGGAGGAGAATATGCGGTCAGAGGAGAAGGCCATCATTGCGGGTCTTTACATGAACCGTCTGAATAAGGGAATGCTGCTGCAATCCGACCCGACGGTGAAGTTCGCCCTTGGCGATTTTGGTCGTCAGCGAATCCTGAATGCGGACTTGCAAATCGATTCGCCGTATAACACCTACAAATACAAGGGGTTGCCGCCTGGACCGATTCGCATCCCGGAAGCTTCCACCATGGACTCTGTGTTACATTATCAGCACAATAATTACTTGTACATGTGCGCGAAGGAGGATTTCTCGGGTTACCACAACTTCACGGCCAGTCCAGCGGTTCACGCGCAAAACGCCGCCCGCTACCGCGCCGCGCTCAACGCCCGGAACATCAAGAAATAGCTGTTGTTGATGGAATCCGAACCGCCCAAACCCTATCCGAATGATGCCGTGACTATTCGCCGAAGCAAGCATGGTCTTTCGGTGTTGGCTCGTTATTATATAGCCATAGGGCTCTATTTCGCAATATTTTGCCTGATCTATGTGCTGATGGCCATTTTTGACGATAAAATAAGATCGTTGGATGATAGTATTCCTATTCTGATAGGTCTTGCATTCGTGTTATCGGTTGTGTTTTCTTTGCTGCATAAAGGCAGTTTGGTGGAAACGGTTCATATTGATTATGTCAAACAGGAAATCCGAGTGCTGCGTTATACCTGGTGGGGGCGACAGCGCAAAGTGGTGATTCCGTTCAAGGGTTTTTCGTGGGATGTGATGCCAGGAGGGAGAGGGCCTGATCGTCTTCGCCTGTTCCCGTTAGTCGATAATCGGATCGTGATTTGCGAGGATACATTGGGTTGGACGTACGAAGATTGTCAGAAGTTGGAGGCTGCATTGTCGGAGATTGTAGATAAAGACCATTGGTTGAATAAAATATAAAAGGTTGCGAGGAAATCGCAACCTTTTCATTTTCAGTGATCTGTACTGGATTTGAACCAGTGACCTCTTGCCTGTCAAGCAAGCGCTCTAAACCAACTGAGCTAACAGATCGTCATGCTTGAAATCGGCGGCAAAAATACACTTTTTTCTGATACGGCCAACACCTTATGAAAAAAAAACGTCGATTTTTTTTCATGCATAATGACTTGTGACTTATGATTTTTGACTTATGACTTTTGTCCTATTTCATACGTCACACGTCATACCTCAAACGTCACACGTCACAAATCATACGTCATACCTTTATTCCCCAATCATCCCCATAAATTCCTCCTCCGACACAATCGGGATCCCCAACGACTCCGCCTTTTTCCGCTTCTCCGGTCCCATTTTCTCGCCGGCGAGGACGAAAGAGGTGTTCTTCGAGATGGAGGATACGTTCTTGCCGCCGTTCTGTTCGACGAGCTCCTTGATGGTGTCGCGCGGGACGGTGAAGACGCCGCTTACCACAATGCTTTTGCCTGCAAGTTTCTGTGAAACAGGCTGATTCTGATCTCTGTTGATCTCGAACTGCAGACCGGCATCGCGCAGGCGCATGAGGCTCTCCAGATTTTCGGTATTGTTGAAGTAGTCGATGATGCTGTCGGCGACGCGATCGCCCACGTCCTCCACGGTCATCAGTTCCTCCTTGGGGGCGTTGGCCACCGCATCCATCGTCTCGAAATGGCGGGCGAGCTTCTTGGCGGTCACCTCGCCCACGAAACGGATGCCCAAGGCGAAGAGCACGCGCTCGAACGGCACCTGCTTCGAGGCCTCAATACCTGCTAGGATGTTTTGCACGGTCTTCTCGCGGAAGGAAAGCGTCTTCGTCTTGCCGCTCTCGTCTTCGATAACCTTTTCCAAACCAAGAAGTTGGTCGTAGGTCAGGGAATAGAGGTCGGCGCTGTTTTTCACTAATCCGTTGGCGAAGAGCATGTCGATTTTGCCTTCGCCGAGGGAGTCGATGTTCATGGCCTTGCGGGCGATGAAGTGCTCCAGCCGGCCTTTGATCTGCGGGGCGCAGTGGTCGGCGTTGGGACAGAAGACACCCGCCTCACCCTCAGCCTGTTGCAGTGGGGTGCCGCAGACGGGACAGTGCGTGACGAAAGGGACCCGTTGCGAGTCGGGAAGGCGTTTGTCGGTGTCCACGCCCACAATTTTGGGGATGATTTCGCCGCCTTTCTCCACGAAGAGGCTGTCACCCTCGCGGATGTCCATCTCGGTCATGAAGTCGCGGTTGTTGAGGGTGGCGCGTTTTACCACGGTGCCGGCCAGCGACACGGGGCTGAGGTTTGCCACGGGGGTGATGATACCCGTTCTACCTACTTGGAAATCAACGCTTAACAGTTTTGTGGAGACGCGCTCGGCCTTGAACTTGTAGGCGATGGCCCAGCGCGGACTCTTGGCCGTGGTGCCCACTTGTCGCTGTTGATCAAAATCGTTGACCTTGATGACCACGCCATCGATAGGGTAGGGCAGTGACTTGCGCTTTTCGTCCCACGTATGCAGGAAATCATAGACACCTTGCAAATCGTTGACCTTCTCCATCACGTCGGGCTTGCGGAACCCCCATTCGTGGAGTTTCAGCAGACGGTCGAAGTGGTTGCGGGCAGGTAGTTGCTCGCCCAAGGCGAAATAGAGTTTGAAGTCGAGACCGCGTTTGGCGACCTCGGAGGAATCCTGCAGCTTGAGGCTTCCGGAGGCGGCATTGCGCGGGTTGGCGAAGGGGGCTTCCCCGATCTCCTCGCGCTCGGCATTGAGTTGTTCGAAGCTGTTGAACGGCATGATGATTTCGCCGCGAACTTCCAACAGCGGTGGAAAATCGCCTTGCAGCTGCAATGGCACCGTGCGGATGGTGCGCACGTTGGCGGTCACCACGTCGCCGCGGGTACCGTCGCCGCGGGTCACGGCACGGACAAGCACGCCGTTCTCGTAATTCAGACTGATGGCCACGCCGTCGTACTTGAGCTCGCAGACGTACTCGGGTGCATCGGCGAGGAGCTCGCGCACGCGACGGTCGAACTCGGCGAGGTCCTCCGGCGAGTAGGTGTTGCCCAGCGACTGCATCGGGTAGAGGTGTGCCGCGCTTTCGAAGTGCTTCGTCACCTCTCCGCCCACACGCTGCGTAGGACTGTCGGGCCGCCGCAAATCAGGGTAAGCGGCCTCGAGGTCGATGAGTTGCTGCAGCAGCTGGTCGAAGTCGTAGTCCGAAATCGTGGGGTTGTCCAGCATGTAATACTGGTAGTTGTGCCGGTTGATCTCCCGGATGAGCTGGTCGATGCGTTCCTGTGGGGTGGGTTTGTTCTCTGCCATTCGTCTGAATTTTGGCGGCAAAGATACGAATTTTAGGGAAAAGGCAATGGGGAATAGGGAATAGTTGTCCTAGTTGTCAAGGTTGTCTTTTATTTGACGGCACAAAAAAAAACGCCGCAACCTTTCGGTCGCGGCGCAAAATCATTAACCTTTCTTGAAAATTAGCCGATGGCAATGGTGCGGGCGATTTTGGGCTCCTCTTTCTGCACTCTCGGCAGGGTGATGGTGAGGATTCCGTGCTCCACTTTGGCTTCGATGTGGTCCTTATCGACGTCCTCGGGCAGGGTGTAGTTCTGCTCGTAGTTCGTGTAGGAGAACTCGCGGCGCAGATAGTGGTGCTTTTTCTCCTCTTCCTTGTGTTCCATCTTGTTCTCGATGGCGACGCAGAGGTTGCCTTCGTCGTTGATGCTCACGCGGCAGTATTCCTTCTTGATGCCGGGTGCGGCCACTTCCATCGTGTAGGCCTTTTCGTCTTCTCTAACATTCACGGCCGGAGCTGTGGTGTTGGTGCGCGGCATGATGTCGCTGTTCAAGAAATCTTCAAACATGGTCGGAAACCAACTGTTTTTAAACATAACGGGTAGCATAATGAACTCCTTTCTTTTATTGTTAGACTTTTTATTGTTTTTTCTTTTCCTGTCGCCTCCGCTCTCGCAGCGGCGGCGCTACCTATAATGCAAACCGCGTGCCAACAAAATATTTCCAAATATTTTCATCATTTCTGACAAATTGTCCGTTTTTTGGTGACAAGATGGCGGGATGTCTGACATTTTTTCTACCGAGCTTTGACCCCTGCCGGGGTCTTGCGGCAGCCGAAATGCCCCCTTTCTAACGGGCTTTTGTCCCTGTCGGGACATTGCGATGAATGTTACGGGTCGGGACATCGGCATGATTCCCGAATAGCCCCGGCAGGGGCGACCGCTCGGTAGAAACGGATGTCCCCGCGTATTCCCTCGTCCCGGCAGGGACGGCACCATGCCCCTTTAAGGGGCAACAGCTCGATATAAAGGATGCCATTTCATCGACATTTTTTTGGAAGCCAAATCCGAACCTTATCTCTTCCCACGTACCGCATAGGCACCTTGCCGGCGTAATATTCTTCCGGGATGATGGCATCCAGCCGTTTGGCGTTCTCTTCAACCGTGCTGGTAAACCCCATTTCCGCCCTTCTTTGGTTCACGTTGGCGAAGTCTTTTATCGGCCAAATGATATATTGGTCTGGAAAATACTTTTCCGTACGGGTACTCTTTATCGCCTGTGTGCCATAGAGTTGCGGCTTCCCATCTTCCGTAAGGAGGCGGTCCGTCACCATGGCATATTGAACGGGGTCAATCTCGCCGTTTAGGTATGCCCGCTTAATCAGTTTGTAGTATTTCCGAATGTAGGGTGAATGCTGTAACAACAGAAAAGCTTGTGTGCTGGCATGTTTGCCCACCATTGAAATGGTCGGAAAACCGTATTCGCTGTAGATTTCCTTGGTGCGGACAAACCGGTCGTACATCTCGTCGTCTATTGCCGAATATTCCGAACTGTCGGGGAATTGCATCAAAACACCTCTATAAGCTCTGTACAATTGGTCTTCAATGCCCAAATAAAACAGTTCCAATGCTAAATCTTTGTGGGTTACGGAGTCCAGACAGGCGACATACGCCTCCTCAACCCGCTTCACGATGGGAGTCCATTTGGCAGAATCGGACGACAGCGGAATCCAACGTTTGTCCGCAAAGATTATTCTGTCGTCGGGCGAGCAGTCAATGAACCGGTTGAGGTATAAGATGGCGGAATCCTTCTGGCCGAGCATAATCCAGTCGGCGGCTATTTGGTAGTATCGCAAGTAATCCTTCGCAATGGTGTCGTTGCGGAGCCATTCAATGGAGGCAAGGTACTCTTCTTGCTGGTGCAGAGAGTCCGGTCCAAAGCAGGTGAGGTAGGAGGCCGTCTCGTAATTCTTGGTGCAGCAGGAATTCTTCTGTGCAAAAGCCGCAAAAACCGCGCACAAAAGCACAAAGAACAGGATATGTCTTTTTCTCATAATGGTTTTGGTTGTTGGTTCTATTATTTAAACGGAAAAGGGGGAGAAAATCTTGGGTGGAGGGGAAAAATAAAAAATGTATTTTTGCCGCATCATGTATGGCAATAAACTTGACAATGGCATTTTGGAGCACAGAAAGAGGCTTCTCTGGCGGCATTTGGAAAAAAAAGGCTGCATGTGGTCGTATGTCAAGAATCCAAAAGCCATTGACGACGAGCTTCTTATAGAAAAGGCCTTGCTTTATCTTGAATTTGAGGATCTTCACAAATTGAGTGAAATTTATCCGATGCACTACCTGCGTGATGTTTGGCGTGAACGGCTTGTCTCGCAAGGCGCTTACTATGACATCCTTAACTGGCTTCTGGCGGCCATGTTTTTTGACATCAAGAACCCTGACAAATATCTGAAACGCTATGGAAAACCAAAATTGGAAGCAAGGGCTTAGACCGGAAACTGTTCCTGTATTTGAGACAATATCGCAGATGGAAATCATTAAAGGGCTTTATCTGTGTGGTGGCACTGCACAGTCTCTTCAAATGCAGCATCGGAAAAGTGAAGATCTTGATTTTGAGCTTCTTGGAATCAGGAAAGAACGACCTCAACTTGATTTTGCTGCCATTTCAAATACTATTTCAGAAGCTTATCCTGATTGCAGAAAAGAGTTCTTAAGCAGAAACCAGCTCCAAATATTTGTAAACGGTAACGTTAAGATTTCGTTCTTCCGTCCTGAAAATTCCGTTCCTGAATTAGGCAAGGGATTTGTTTACAACAACATAGTAACCCCTTCTCTGCAAGAGTTGTAGTGCGTTACTCGTTCATTTCCAAAAATGCGGTGGCGTCTTCCAAAATCTTTTTGTCAGTGGAATATTCTGTTTTCGACAATGTTTCCATGTTGTTTCTGATCAGCCTGCAAGCTGTATCATACAGTTCTTGGTGCTCTTTCCAAAAGTCAGGGCTTATTCCCAAAACGGCATCAAGCAGGTCGCCTTCGTAGAAACCGCCGTCCGCTTTGATGTTGAACTGAAGGATTTCGAACACTTTAGGAAGGATGATGGGGAAGATGGTCCCCAATGCGGCTTCTTGATAGAGCAGGCTGCGGTAATCTTCCACCGTCCAGCGTCTGGCTTGCGTGTGGTGCAGGTAATACATGTGCTGGACGACGGAAGAATCATCGTATGGGATTTCGTCTCGCCACTCTTTATGAAGCATGTCGGAAAGCGTTTGGGAGAAAAAGTTGCGGTCCTCTTTTAGAATGCGCTGAACGTATTCGATGTCGGCATCGTTCACTTCGGAACGTCCGATAGGGACAGGGGATTTGGTTCGCTCGGCGTAAACCTCTTCCGTGACGTATCGAGGTGTCTTCTTTAGCTTTTTCATTTCCTTGCTAATATTGAGGCTGGCAAAGATACGCTTTTTTCTACAAACGGCAGTTCAATAGTTGTTTGACAAACAATAAACATCTTCCAAAGAGCGTTATCCGAAGTGTTTTACGATTATACGTTATGAGAATTTTCCTGAAAATCCTGATGTGGACGGCGATTTCCCTTTGTGCGTTAATCTCGTTCGCTTTTGTTGCGTTTGTAATATACGATGGCACTTTCTATCGAAAAGAGCTGCGTAAGATTCAAAAACAGCTTAATGCTATGGACGGGGTTACGGTACTTAATATGTGGGGACACAGGGACATCACCTTGGAGGAAATTTCCGCAGCAATCAATATCAAAGGCAAGGGCGGAATGGTCATATATGATATGTGGAGGGATTCAAAAGATTCAACCGATGGACTGAAATGGCACTCACTTGAACAGATAGGCAATTATTCGTTTACTTTTTATGATTCCAATGGAGGTGTTGGGCCAGGATTCAGCAAAAAGGATTTGGAAAACTATACAGGCTTGCAACTTAACACGGTTCAAGATTTGGTGGACAACTATGACAGAATCTATTTTGTGATAGACAGTCTGAAACAGAAAGACACGCTTACCCATTATCTTTCTGACCATTACGAGTTCTATTTGTGGATAAAGGATGAAGATGCACAGCAGGTGGATCCGATTTTTGTTCTTGGGAATGCCAAAGAAGGCCACGATTTTGCCCGCTCGTTGCATTGGGAATATGAGAATGCATATTACAATCGGTATCCGGAGGAGTGATGTAAAAAAATGTCAACTAATCTGTCGACAATTTTTATATCTTTGTCGTGTTTTTCACAAGGATTATGAACAGTAAAACAATCTTGTCATGAGTCAGAATAACGCACCATTAGGGAATTTCCTGCTGAGATATTGGTGGGTCTGGCCCTTGGCGTTTCTGTTGCTTATCGTATTGCAGCTGTTGGATATGCTCAACGGGCACTTCCTGCCGAATGTCATCGACAATGTTATTTGGGGAATTATCCTTCTGTTGGGTGTTTTGCAGGTGGTTGCGTTCATTCTCTCTATTGCCCACAAGGCGTGGTGGAAACTCGGAGGCATCATGGCGGGAGGTTTCCTGTGCGCACTCGGCTTTGCCGCGATAGTGTTTGTGGGCATGGTTACGGTCTTGTTCGAAGAGGAAGAGGATCATTTCGGATTGGAGCATCCGATTCCGGACACATTGCAGTGCGAAGTGCCTATCGGTGGCGTGATTATGCAATTGCCTGAGGATTCCTGTTCCGTTGCCGCGGGTTCGGACTCGATTAGTATTCTTTCGACAGACAAAAGTACCTGGTTACAGCTGTATGAAGGCGGACAACCCGGCATCTATGAATACACCTTGTATGCGCCTGCACTACCCGACGGGTATGTCTATTTGCGCTGTTTTGAGGTGACGAAGGATATTGCTTTGTCAACCAAAGAGATAGTAAAACGGACCAAGCATGAGTTCTCCGACCATATTTCATTCGGGAAATTGGTTGACAAACGAGATTTCACCATTTACGAGGGTGTCTGGGGCGAACCTTACGCCGTGCGTGTGGAAGTCTGGTGCCACGACAATGCCTCCAGACGCGACAAGTGCCTTTTGTCGAAGGTTTACAAGCTGGAAGGATGGATGCGGTAACGGAAACCCATTTTTGTGAGCAATGTGCATGGAAAGTCACTAGGGATTATTATACTTGCGCGGCCTGGACTGCTGCTTCGAGAGCACGACGCACGTAGGCATTCAGACTCTCACCTCTTTCCATGGCGAGTTCAGAAACCTGAGCATGGAGTTGTTGGGGTATCCTTACGTTGAAGTTTCCGCTGTATGACTTTCTGAGAGGAAGATTATGTTCCTTGCAATATTCGATGTAATCATCCACGGCGGCATGAAAATCCGCCTGAAGCTCTGGCACAGTCATCCCTTCATACGTCACCAAAGTTTTACTCCCTAGTCCAAGGACTTTACCATAAAGAGACAAATCATCCTCAACCTCAATGCTTCCGATAAACCCTTTGTATTTCAATGTATCCATATTGTTTGATTTAAATCAGGTTATTTGTTGTTAGAAACTCAACAGCATCTTTCAATGCTTTGCCTTTTACGATGTTTCCAGGGTGCGGTTTGTGTAATAAATAGCCAATGTCTTTTTCGCTGTTGTAGAATTTGACTCGTGACCCCGATGTCTTCCCCTTAGTATCCTCAATGAATCCGCACATGTTAAAAATAGAAATAAGCTCCGAGTATGTGAAGTCTTTGGGTAGATTTTTTAGCCTATGTGTCAATTTTTCTTTTTTGCTCATTGTTACTAATTTTCAGTTGCAAAAATACAAAAAAAAACAGATATACAATGGACACGCGATTTTTTTATTTTTGCCACAAATTGTTTTCAAAAATACCCCCGATTGTTATGCCCAAACATCCACTCTTTCTCGCTGTTATTCTGCTGATCATCAGCATTTCTGCCTTCGCGCAAAAGCATCCGTGCTCAGTGTGGGGCACCGTTGTGGAGGAGAATGACCGTCCTTTGCAGTATGCCTCTGTCTATGTCTCGCAGCATGACACGGTGGCGAATGGCACATTGACGTATCAGGACGGTACATTTGGGCTGATAATTCCCCGATCAAAGGAGCCCTATCTTCTCACGATAGTGTTCGTGGGGTACAAAACTAAACAGTTTGAAATTATGGCCGATGAGCCAACACTTTCATTGGGAAAGATTATGATGGAGGCTACCTCTCAGATGTTGGACGAAGTGAATATCTCTTCGCAAGCTGGTGAACAAGGCCATGTTACAGCTGCTCATACTACGATAGCACCTGCGGATGCGACAGTCTTTATGGGTGGCACTGTTGCCGACCTCCTGCGCCAGCAGTCCTCCGTGACCGTTGACCCCGACGGCAACGTCTCCATCCGCGGTAACGGCAATGTGCTGCTGCTCCTCGACGGGGTGCCCACGAATCTCGGTTCCATCAACGCGATACCGTCCTCCAACGTGGCGAGTGTCGACATCATCACGAATCCGAATGCCATCTACGACGCCGAGGGCACGGGCGGCATCATCAACATCGTCACCAAGAAGGACGGGAAAAAAGGCCTCAGCGGGATGGCGGCGGTCAATTACGGCTTCAACCACTTCACCAACGGCAGCCTCGCGCTGAACTACACCCGCAACAAGTTCGCCCTGCGCTTCAACTACCAGGTAAAATACGAGGACGACATCAACAACGGCTACCTCTACCGCTATTACCGCACTACTGGCGACAGTCTCAGCCAGCAGATCCATGCCCTGCGGACGGTCTTCAACAACAATATCTCCCTCGGGGTCACCATCAAGCCCGATATGCGGAACAAGATCGATGCCGACTTCCGGCTCATCCTGCCCCGCCTTAACACCGTCCAAGACCTCTCCAACGACTGGTTCCACAACGGCATCCTGACGCACGAGAACCGCCGAAGCGATGTGACCTGGAACCGCGAGAATCTCGACGGTACGTTAGCCTACTGGCACGCCATCCGTCCCGGGAAGCTCACCTTCTCCGTCAAAGCGAATGTCTCCAAGATTTGGGGACACCGCCCGTCGTACTACTTCTTGGAGGGCGACTCGGTCAGCAAGTCGGTGTCGGGTGGAAGTCCGCTGCTCACCTCCGCGCAGACGGACTGGCGCATCATCGAGAAATACGGCTTCTGGGATGCGGGCGTGAAGTTCTCCTATCGCCAAAACGACATCTACCATAACTTCTTCGTACGCGACAGCCTCGGTTGGGACTACTCCCATCAATTCAGTAACGACTTGCTGCACAGGGAGTACGTGCCCGCCGCCTACGTGCAGTTCACCTCTACGGAGTGGCGCGACCGGTTCACCTGGAGTGCCGGTCTCCGTGCCGAATACAGCCGCACGCACCTGCATAGCGAGAAGGAGCTGTTAGATGAGTGGTCGCAGCATTTCTTCCTCGGTCCGTCGCTGTCGTTCAAGTACAAGATTTCCAAGAAGCACAGTCTGTCGTTCGCCTATTCGCGGCGCATCACGCGGCCCACATATCCGCAGCTCAACCCCTACATGAGTATGATCGACCCGCACAACTTCGAGCAGGGCAACATGCATCTCCAGCCCGAAACCGCCGACAATGCAGAGCTGCTCTACCAGTTCAAGGTGCCGAAATGGGCTGTGAATGTGGGCATTTACGGCAACTACCTCCACAACTACATCACGCAGGTGGCCCGTTTCGAGGGCGACATCCTGCTGATGACCTACATCAACGCTACCTCGCAGACCAAGGCGGGTCTGGACCTGAGCGTGAAGGCCGATCCGTGGAAATGGATGACGGCAACGCTCGGCACGAACACCTACTACCTCCGTTCGGTGGGCAATATCGATGAGTGGGACATCTCGAACAGCGGGTGGGTCAACAACAGCAACCTCCGCCTCGATTTCCGTCCAATCAAGGGGATGAACATCAACCTGCAGTATTTCCTGAACACGCCGCAGTATTACCCGCAGTTCACCACGCGCCTCTCGCACTACCTGAACATCGGCATCAGCCAGAAGTTCCTGAAGGGCGCGCTCACGGTCTCCGCGCAGCTCACGGACGTCTTCAACACCCGCAAATGGGAGATCTTCTCCGACAACCAGTACTATCAGTTAGACAATATGTTACACGGCAAGAGCCGGATGTTCTGGTTGGGCGTCAGCTACAACTTCAACGCCTACAAGAAGGCCGGAGCGGGAAAGACGGAAGTTGAGGATAGGAGCAAGATTCGGACGGGGGTGTGATGGCGTTTTTCCACTGAAATAGCAGATGATTTTCTATAATCGCCTCCGTTTGACAAATCTTCCTTTTTTATCGACAATGTATTGTGGCTGCTTTATCTTAATGACAGGAGAACTTTGTGGTCGGTATTGTCTAGCTCCCAAAGCAATAACTGTATTTACTCGTTGATCTAAAGCATTAATGATATCTTTGCGATTGAAACAATAGCTTTTTAGTAATTGTATTTTTTCATTATTGTTTGCAAAGCTGGTTACGGCAAGCTGGCAAAACAATATTTGCACTGCACTAACATAACATCGTTTTATTATTGGGTTAAACGATTGATAATCTGATAAGTGCTTTTTGACAAAGATATATATACTGTTATAATCCTTTTGAGGCAATGTATATCCCATTGAAAATAGACAATAGATCAGTGATTGAAATCTATCAGTACTGATGTCTGTGTTGGAATATTTTTTTAGAAAATGGATAATATTTCCTTGCTTGCGGATTTCTTCAGCTTCGGCCAATACTTGTTCGTCGCCTTGCGGATAATTTATCCAATGGCGATTATTAGGATTGTTGAGCAAAAAATCAGTTAGTGTATTTTTGTCTATTGTTTCAGTATCCTTGAACAATTGGCTTACATCTATTTCTAAACATGTAATATGTCTTTCTTGGATTTTTCGTGCCTTATCATCATCAACAGCGTGGCTGTAGAAAATTTCAACCCAAAGCGTTTGTACATTGCCATATTCATCTTGGTACTTGCACAAACAGTCTGGCTGTAGATCATCTTGTGCACATTCTTGAAAAACGTCAGAGAAGTTCTCTTGTTTTTGCGGGAAAGAACAAAAACGTCCAGAGTAGATAGGTAACATTAAGGCTTTATTCTCCTCAATGATCGCCTTTGACAGTAGGTGTATTTGGCTCTCAAAAGCACCTTTACATTCGGCTACAGAATGATGTTGGAAATGGTGCCGTTGTATATTACCCTTGTGGGCTTCCAAAACACTACCACATTTGGGACAAATACAATTGCATGCTAAACCACTTGGTACTTCTTCAATGTTGCGAAGCGAGCCTGATAATTTGTCAATTCCGTATGTGACAAGATGTAAAGGCATAGAAATGCATTAGAAATTCTTTGCTTTTTGTTTTTCTTTTTGATAGTTATAGTACAGTTCCATCCCGATTTTGTCATTTCGGAAAGTCCTATCGTGAGTTATTGGTAAAGTGGATAGTCGGATTCTTTCAACACCTAACTTGAACGATTCCATTTCCTGATCTGTGACTTTAAACATAGCCATTGATTTCATTTCGGTGATAGGTACAAATACATTGCTTACCATCACTCCTCCACTGCTTGTAGTTGTACTTATTTTTTGTCCCGACAATTGTAAAAGTTGGTCGGTGTTGAAAAATCTCACCATCATTGTAGGACTTTCATTAAATACAAGCCTATCTGATTGAATGCTCACAATTAAATATGCGGTGTCACCAACAAAAGTGGGGGAGATGCTGACTGTACAGCCTTCTGCAGCCAATAAACGATAAGAGTAACTTACACTTTGTGCTTGTGATATAATGTTTATGGTGAAAATTAAAAATAAAAATAGTAAGCTCTTTTTCATATTAGGTAACAATGGTTTGTCATCAGCTGTTTCGGAAGACTATCTTTCATAAAGTGTTCTATTTTCCAAACAAATCGGCATGAGTGCCTGTGTCTAACAGGTATAGCACGCAAGTGTCGTCAATAATTTGGTATATCAACAACCAGTCGGACTGTATGTGACATTCCCGAAATCCTTTCAGATCGCCCGTAAGGCCATGATCTTTGTGTTTTTTGTCAAGTTTCTTTCCTTCTGCCAATGTTTTTACCACATTGTTCAGGATATTTACGTCCAGTCCTCGTTTTACTGCCAGTTTGTAGGATTTTTTGTATCTGTTAGAATATTCAATGCTATACATGGTTATTCGTTTATTTTCTTCAGGTAGTCATCAAAATCTTTACATTTTGTAGTGTTTCCAGTCTTGTAGTCTGCAATAGCTTCACTGAGAGATCCTTTTTTTGGTGTTTCAACGATAATTCCCAGACCTTTCAAAAACAGTAGCAGCTGTTTTCCGAAAGTTGTTCTTTCATTGATGTTGATAGTATAAGTTGCCATAATTGTTTCCTTCCTTTATTTACGCGGCAAAGATACGCTTTTTCTACAATTATCTATAGTGGTCAAAAATATATCTGCGCAGAAAAATCAATTCTCCTCTTTCTCCTTCAGCAGCTCGTCAATCTTCTTCTCGAGGTCGTCCAGTTTTTTCAACACGTCGTCGTTGTTGTCGGCCACCATCGCGTCCACGAAGACGGAGTTGATGAACGACATGCCGATGATGCCGCCGAAGACCAACAGCAGGCAGAAGTAGAACCGCACGATGTTGCCGATGGTCGGGGTGGTGGCCGCCGCGATGGTGTCGGGGATGTCGTACCAGCCCTCCACGGTGCAGATGCGGAAGACGGAGTAGATGGAGTCCAGCGGCGTGGCGAAATAGGCCCGGCGCGATGTCTTTGAACAGGCTGCAGTTGACGAGCCCGAACACGATGATCAGCACGAGGAAGCAGAGCAGGATGCCGTACGATTGTTTCACGGCCAGCTTGAACCCTTTGGCAATTTGGTCGAAGTTGGGAAAGAAGTGCAGCACACGCAGGAACCGGAGCGTGCGTAACAGCCTCAGCACCATGAGGAACGACAGATCCATCAGATGCTCGGGGATGAACAGCGCGATGACGGAGGGGATGGACAGGATGACCAGGATGCCGTCCAGACGGTTCCACCCCGACGACCAGTAGCCTTTCACGCCGTATTCGGCATGCTTGGTGATCATCTCCAACAAGAAGATGAGGGTGCATGCCACATCGATGATTTGAATCCCAATGTTGTCAACGTTGCTGGCTTGCAGGAAGATGACAATGGCGTTCAGCAGGATGATGCTGAATATGAATTTCTCGTTGAGAAGCAGATTTTTCATTCCGCACCGGTTTTATTAACTGCTAACTACTAACTATTTCAGTCCTCGGTTCTTCAGCAGCGGCTCGATGGAGGGCTCGTGGCCGCGGAAGGCAACGTAGAGCGTCATCGCGTCAGCAGTGTTTCCGCGTTCCAAGATGTTGGTTCTGAAGGAAGTAGCCGTGGCAGGGTCGAAAATGCCGTGGTCTTTGAAGCATTGGTAGGCATCGTTGTCCAAGACGGCCGCCCAGGTGTAGCTGTAGTAGCCCGCACCGTAACCGCCAGCGAAGATGTGCTGGAAGTACGGACTTCTGTAGCGGGAGATGATGGACGGTATCAAACCGATCTTGGCCATCTGTTGATTCTCATAATCAGGGAGTTTGATGTTGACGGGCGAGGTGACGGTGTGGTAGTCCATGTCCAAAATGGAGGCGGCCAAAAGTTCAGTGTTGATGAAGCCCTGACCGTAGGTGGCGGCGCGCTCGATTTTCTCCACTAATTCATCAGGAATGGGCTCTCCGGTTTCGTAGTGATGGGCATAAACCTTCAGCACCTCAGGCTCGAAGGCGAAGTGTTCCATGAACTGGGAGGGCATCTCCACGAAGTCGCGCGGAACGTTGGTGCCAGAGAGGCTGGGGTAGTGGCAGCGCGACAGAATGCTGTGCAGCGCATGGCCGAATTCGTGGTAGAGGGTCTGCGTTTCGTCGATGTTGAGCAGTGCGGGTTTGTCGCCGACGGGCTTGGTGAAGTTGAAGACCAGCGACACCACGGGGATGTGGTTCTTGCCGTCGCGATCGTAATATTGTTCACGGAAGTTGGTCATCCACGCGCCGCTGCGCTTGCTCTCGCGCGGGAAGAAGTCCATATAGACCACAGCGATGACGTTGTTGTCGTCAATCACTTCGTAAGCCTTCACATCTTTGTGATACACAGGGATTTCAGTGTTTTCTTTGAAGGTGAGTCCGTACAGTCTTTCGCAGACGTAGAAAAGACCTTTGCGGGCGGAGTCGAGGGCGAGGTAAGGACGGATGTCCTCATCGTTGAGGTCGTATTGCTCTTTGCGCAGCTTTTCGGCATAATAACGCCAGTCGTAGGGCTGCAGGCTGCCTTCGATGCCGTCTTCCTTCATCATTTTTTGATAGAGAGCGGCCTCTTCTTTGGCTTTGGCAAGCGCCGGCTTCCATACTTGCATCAGCAGATTGTAAACGTTTTTGTCGTTTTTGGCCATGCAATCGTCAAGCACATAGTTGGCGTAGTTGTCGAAACCGAGAATTTGCGCTTTCTCCAAGCGAAGTTTCACGATCTCGTTGATAATCTCTTTGTTAGAATATTCACCATCCAAGCAACGGGTGGAATAAGCCGTCCAGAGTTTCTTGCGGAGTTCGCGGTTTTGGCAGTTCTGGAGGAACGGCTCCATAGAAGGGATGTGCACCGTGAAAGCGTATTTGCCCTTGGCGTTTTCCATACCGTCGGCAGCCTCTTTTGCAGCAGCTAACTGTCCTTCGGTCAGACCGGCAAGGTCTTCCTCGTTGTCCACGAAGAGTGCGTAGGAGTTAGTGGCGCCGAGCACGTTGTTGCCGAACTTGAGGGTCAGGGAGGAGAGCTTCTCGTTGATGTCGCGGAAAAGCGCCTGTTTGTTGGCAGGTACGTTTGCGCCGCCGCGCACGAAATCTTTGTAGGTTACCTCCAGCAGACGCAATTGCTCGGCGTTGAGGTTCTCCTTGTCACGGTTGTTGTACACGATCTTGATTTTCTCGAACAGCTTTTCGTTCAGCATGATGTCATCGCCGTGGCGGGTGAGCATCGGGATGATGGTGTCGGAAAGACGTTCCATTTCGGGACTGTTCATGCATTCGGCGAGGTTCATGAAGACGGCCGTCACCTTGTTCAGCAGTTCGCCGCTGTATTCGTAAGGAATCAGGGTGTTCGCGAAGGTCGGGGCTTCTTTGTTTTCGCAAATTTGTTCGATGATTTCCGCCTGTTGTCTCATACCTTCCTGGATGGCAGGCAGATAGTCGGTGGTCTTGATTTTGTCGAAAGGAGGAACGCCGTACGGGGTGTCCCACTCTTTCATGAAGGGGTTGTTGGACAAATCAGTCTTGTCGGACTTTTTGCACGCGCCGCCCAATACGACGGTTGCCAAAATGATGGTTGCCATAGATAATTTTTTGTTCATCTTATTGAAATTTTTAATACAAAATCTTTTAAACGTTTTAAGGCTGCAAAAATAGCGTTTTTTTGGGCAGGGAAAAAGAGTGTTGATAAGTATTGAAAATATATTATGGATGATGCTTGCCACATTTTTTGTATCTTTGCCGTTTGTTTTGAAATACTGAAATTATGGTAAAACCGTCTATTCCAAAAGGTACACGCGATTTCACGCCCGTCGAGATGATGCGGCGCAATTATATTTTCGACACCATCCGGAACGTCTTCCACAAGCACGCCTGTCTCCCGATCGAGACCCCGGCGATGGAGAACCTCTCCACCCTCATGGGCAAATACGGCGAAGAGGGCGACCGGCTGTTATTCAAGATCTTGAACTCTGGAGATTTTACGAAAGGTGTTGATTTCCAAGATGAAACGCAAAGCACGAACAAGCTGGCGGCGCAACTCTGCGAGAAAGGTCTGCGCTACGACCTGACCGTTCCGTTTGCCCGTTTCATCGTGCAGCACCAGAACGAGCTGACCTTCCCCTTCAAACGCTACCAGATGCAACCGGTGTGGCGCGCCGACCGCCCGCAGAAGGGTCGTTACCGCGAGTTCTACCAGTGCGATGTCGATATCATCGGCAGCAACTCGCTACTCAACGAGGCGGAGCTGGTGGAGATCACCGACGAAGTGTTCCGCGCGTTCGGCATCAACATCGTCATGAAGATCAATAACCGCAAGATTCTCAGCGGTATAGCCGAGATTTTCTGTTCCCCTGACCAAGTCACCGATTTGTGCGTCGCACTCGACAAGCTCGACAAAATCGGTCGCGAGGCGGTATGCGCAGAGATGCTGGAACGCGGCATCTCCCAAGATGCGATTTGCGGTATGGCACCGCTGTTTGAGCTGAGCGGCCTCTCCAATGAGGAGGTTTTGGCGAAACTGGAGCAGATGTTGGCGGCTTCCGAAACAGGATTGCAAGGCGTGGCTGAACTGAGAACGGTGTTGGATTATGTCGCCAAGATGCAGATTGCCACCAATTTGGAAATTGATGTGACGTTGGCTCGCGGTCTGAACTACTACACGGGTGCCATCTTCGAAATCAAGGCCACCGACGTGGCGATGGGCAGCATCTCCGGCGGCGGTCGTTACGACAACCTCACCGGCATCTTCGGACTCAAGAATATGTCGGGCGTGGGCATCTCCTACGGCGCTGAGCGTATCTACGACGTGCTCAACGAGCTGAACCTTTTCCCGCAGCACATCCTCACGCCGATCACCGCGATGTTCGTCAACTTCGGCGGCGACGACGAGATTTACGCACTGCAGGGACTGAAAGCGCTCCGAGATGCGGGCATCCCCGCCGAAATCTACCCCGACAAAGCCAAAATCGGTAAGCAGATGAACTACGCCAACGCCAAAGGCATCCCCTACGTCATCATGGCCGGCGAAAACGAGCGCGCCCAAGGCGTGTACACCCTCAAGAACATGCAGACGGGGGAGCAAAAATCGTTGGTTATCGGCGAGATAGTTGAGGCGATGAAAAACGATGAATGATGCGATGAATGATGCGATGAAAAACGATGAATGGAACGATGAATGATACGATGAATAGGGAGGATAATTCCAGGATTGAAGATAATTCCGCCCCGCCCAAAAGGCACCATTCGCTCCGGGTGCGGATGCGGAAGTTTTGGTGCACGGTGCTGGAATACACCCACCTGAAGGATGACACCGACTATGAGGCCACGGTTCGGTACATCTCCAGCAGCGTGGATTTCCGTGGCGTGAACCTGTGGGTGTTGGCTTTTGCCATCATCGTGGCATCCGTGGGCCTGAACGTGAACTCCACGGCGGTCATCATCGGCGCCATGTTGATTTCGCCCATCATGGGGCCTATCACGGGCTTTGGCCTTTCGGTAGGTATCTTGGATGAAGAATTGCTGAAAAGATCCTTACGCAATCTCTTCATTATGGTGATTATCAGCTTGTTGACATCAACACTCTACTTCCTGATTTCCCCGCTGAGTGAGGCGCAGTCGGAACTGCTGGCGCGTACGCGGCCCACGATTTTCGATGTTATCATCGCCTTTTTCGGTGGACTGGCCGGCATTGTGGCCACTTCGCGCAAAAGCCAGCCCTTCACGGTGATTTCAGGTGTGGCCATAGCCACCGCGTTGATGCCACCGCTCTGTACTGCCGGTTACGGACTGGCTACTTGGCAGTTGCGCTACTTCGGCGGTGCCTTATACCTCTTCTTCATCAACTCCTTCTTCATCGCGCTCGCCACCTTCATCATGGTGCGGTTCCTCGACTTTCCGCAGGTGCGCTACGTGAACGAATCCCGTTTCAAAGCGGTGCGGCGGATGATCTACGCTTTCGCCATCCTGGTGATGATTCCCAGTGTGGTGATTGCCATCAATCTTGTACGCGAGTCGGCTTTTAACTCGCAGGCTATCAAATTTGTGAATGAGATTCAGCAGACCCCGTACTTTGAAAAAACACAGCTCATCGATCACAAGCGGGAATACAGCAACAAGTCGCAAGTCATTACGCTGCGGGTTATCGGGAAGCCGCTTTCCAACGAGGATATCGCGCGGATACAGTCTATGATGCAGACCGCTTACGGCCTCGATCGCGCCCGGTTGGTGGTTAAGCAGACGGAAGGGATGATGGATATCACGAAGCAGAACCAGGTCATTGAGGACATCATCGACAAGAAGGACGCGGTGATCGAACGGCAGGATTCCACCATTGTGGCCCTGCGTGCGGAGCTGCACAAGCTCACCGGTTCGTCGGAGAACACCGTACAGCTCGTGAAGGAGATTTATTCGCAACATGCTGACATAGAGCAGGTCGCGATTCTGTCGATGGATTGTTACGATACCAAGACCTTGGAACACAAGGCAGTCCCGGCCCTCTATCTGAAGTGGAAGGACGGCAGACACCATCCCGAAACGGAGAAGAAGCTGATAGAGTGGCTGAAGGTGCGGCTGAACGTAGAAGAGATACGGGTAGTGGGAATGGAGAGCAATTCTTAATTCATAATTCATAATTCATAATTCATAATGGATGGGATCGAGAAACAAAGGAAAGCCAACGGCTAATAGCCAAAAGCCAACAGTCTATGTCTAAGTTATTTGTCTAAGTTTTAAATAAAATCAATATGAAGAAACAATTATCCCTGATTTCAGTGTTTTTCGTCTTTTTGGCCATGGGTTTCGGCGATGCCGCCGGACAGTTGGTCTCCGTGGTGGAGAAGGCGTTCAATGTGTCGCCGTTCACCGCGTCGTTGGTCTCCCTGTCGGGCATGATCATGTTCGGCGTTTTGTCGGTGCCCACCGGCGTGTGGCAGTCCAAAATCGGCAAGAAGAAGATGCTCACCATTGGGTTGATTCTTTTCCTCGCCGGCGCGGTCCTGCCCATTCTCGCTTTCAACTTCCCGATGATTTTGTTGGCGGTGCTGTTGATGGGCGCGGGTGCCACGATTCTGCAAGTGTCTGGTAATCCGTTGATTCGCGATGTCGCCGATGAAGGCCAGTACTCCAGTATGCTCTCCTTCGCGCAGTCGTTGAAGGCCATCGGCACGCTTTCCACTTCTTTGATTTTGGTGCTTATCGGAACCTCGCTGATGAAATACGCATGGTTTTCGTTCACCCCTGAGGGCGGCGAGACCATCGACATGGGTTTTCGCATCCTTTTCCCGATATTCGCGGTTGTTTTGCTCATCACGTTGGTCATGGTGATCATGTTCGTCCCTGACAACATCAGCAAATCGGATGAGAAGCCGACCACGCTCGGCAACTGCATTCGCGCGTTGGGCGACCCGTACATTTTGATGATGTTCCTCGCCATTTTCTTCTATTGCGGCGCGGAGGCTTCGATGTTCAACCGTATTCCCTCCATTTTGATTGAGAACAATCCCGGCATCACCCCGGCGGTGGGCAACATCGTGTTGATCGTGTCCTTGTTCGTGGGACGTTTCCTCGGCGGTGTCATCTTGCGCAAGATGAGCGCCAAGAAGTTCTTGGCCATCACCATCGCGGTTTCCATTTTGGGTAATGTGTTGTTGTTCATGCCCTATAACACCTTCACCACGTGGTTGAGTTTCATCCTCATCGGTATTGGTTTCGCCAACATCTTCCCGCTGATCTTCTCCATTTGCGTGGACCACAAGCCGGAGATGTCGAACGAGATTTCGGGTTTGATGACCACGGCCATTGTGGGTGCGGCCATCGTTCCGCTGCTCACGGGCGCCATGGCAGGCGTGGGCATCCGCTACGCGTTCATCGTGCCGCTCGCTTGCCTGTGCTATTTGTGCTTCGTGACGGCACGCGTGTCGAAAAGTTAGTAGTTAGCAGTTAGTAGTTAGCAGTTGAATGAATAACGAGCCCCTCCCCCTATTCCCCTTCATTTGAAGGATGCCAAAAGGGCGGGAAATTAAAATAAAACGAATATAACATGAAAAAAATAACATCATTATTGATTACGGTCTTGGCCGTTGCAACCAGTTTCGCGCAGTCGCAATATGTGAATCCGTTCGTGGGCACCGCTGAACACGGACATACCTACCCGGGCGCGATTTTGCCGTTTGGCGCCATCCAGCTTAGCCCTGACACGCGTCTTGATGGCTGGGACGGCTGTTCGGGCTATCACTATAGCGACAGTCGCATTTATGGCTTTTCGCACACCCATCTCAGCGGTACCGGCTGCTCGGATTACGGCGACATCCTCGTCACCCCGTTCATAGGCGACCCTTCCGTTGTAAATGAGAAGTATGCACTTTCGTTTTCTCACAAAAACGAGAATGCTGAGCCTGGTTACTATGTGGTGAAGTTCGACAATGGCATCACCGCCGAGATGACCGCCGCCAACTACGTCGGCGTGCACCGTTATACTTTCCCCAAAGAGGGTAAACACGGTATCATCGTGGATTTGCAGCACCGCGACAAGACCTTGGAAAGTTCTATGACCATGAAAGCCAATGATTTGGTGGGATATCGTCGTTCCGAGGCTTGGAATGATGACCAATATTGCGCTTTCTCGCTGAAAACGTCTGTTCCCGCCGAGTCTGTGGTCTATTACGTGGACGACAAACCCGTGAATGTCAAGGAGATAAAAGGAACGAACTGCAAGGCTGTCCTCTATTTTCCGGAGAGAGTGAAGGAGGTGACCGTGAAGGTGGCGATTTCCGCTGTGGATGTGGAGGGCGCCATCAACAACCAGACCGAAGTGAGGGATTTCAACTTCGACAAGGTGCATAAGAATGCCACAGGAATCTGGAATAAGGAACTTGGCAAAATCGATGTGTCATCGGATAACGAGGAGTTCTTGAGAGTGTTCTATACGGCTCTGTATCACTGCTTTACCTCTCCGTATCTCTATTCCGATTTGGATGGTCGTTATCGTGGCGAAGATAACCGGATTCATAAAGTGGAGGGTGGTCATCAGGTCTATACGGTCTTTTCTTTGTGGGATACCTACCGCACGCTCCATCCGCTGCTCAACATCATCGACCAGAAACGCAGCGGCGACTTCCTGTACACCTTCATGAACCAGTATCGGCAAAGCGGTTACCTGCCCATGTGGGAACTTTCAGCGTATGAAACCTGGTGCATGATTGGCTACCACGCAGTGCCGGTGGTGTTGGATGCTTATGTGAAGGGTATCAAGGATTTTTCTGCGGAAGAGATGCTTAAGGCGATGATTACAACCGCCAATCTGAACAAATTGGGTCGTCCGGAATATGCTAAATACGGATTTGTGCCGGGCAACATGGAGAACGAGTCGGTTTCCAAAACGTTGGAGTATGCCTACGACGACTGGTGCATCGCCATGTTTGCGCGTGCGCTCGGGGATAACAGCATTTACGATGAATACATCCGTCGTGCGCAGTCCTACAAGAATCTCATAGACAACAACGGCTTTATGCATGGCAGGATGAACGGCGGTTTCGCGACCCCGTTCAATCCGCGCGAGGTGAACAACTTCTATACGGAAGCCAACTGCTGGCAATATACCACCTACGTGCCGCACGATTTCACCACCTACATCGAGATGATGGGCGGTCCGAATAGAATGGAACGTTTCTTGGATCGGTTGTTCAACTCCTCTTCTGAAATGGCCGGTCGGGATCAGGCCGATATCACAGGCGTGATCGGACAGTATGCGCACGGCAACGAACCGAGCCACCATGCCGCATACCTTTACAATTACGTCGGCAAACCCGATAAAACGCAGGCTATGGTGAAGAAGATTCTCACATCTTTGTATTCTTCCAAACCTGATGGACTTTGCGGGAATGAGGACTGTGGTCAGATGTCGGCATGGTACGTGATGAGCTCTTTGGGCTTCTATCCGGTTTGTCCGGGCAGCAACCAGTATGTGATTGGCTATCCTTTGTTCAAGAAAGCCGTCGTGCGTTTGGAGAACGGCAAGGAGATCACCATTCTGAAGGACAGCGAGAAACCTTATATTCAATCCGTTAAGTTGAACAATAAACCCTTGACGAGGTCTTATATCACCTACGAGGAGATTTCAAACGGGGCTACGATAGAGTTTGTGATGGGCGATGCGCCGAGTGCAACCTGGGGCGTTGGGGATGGCAATGAGCCCGTTGCGCAAATTGATTTGAAAAAGCGCATCGTTCCCGTTCCGGTTTTCTCCACCGACAAGTCCTCTTTCCAGGATAAAACGAGGATTGCCATTCGTGTGCCGGAGGTTAATTTAGATGATAAGACTCGGAAGGTGACCCCGGAACAAAAGGCGAAACAGGATAAGCCAATGCCCGTTCAACAAACCAAGAAACCCATTCGCGTGCTTGCGTTGGACAACAATCATTATGAAATTTTCTATACGCTTGACGGTCGTGACCCCTCTCCGAAAACGGGCATCCAATACAAAGAGCCCATTGTGATAGATAAGGATGTGACCATCAAGGCGATAGCAGTGGATGCCAAAGGCCATCAAAGTAAGGTGGCGGAAGCGCATTACGTGCGTTATACGCGCGATAAGGACCTCACATACCTCACGAAGCCGGATCCGCAATACTTTGCCGGTGGCGAAGTGGGGTTGGTGGATAACCTGCGTGGCAAGGTGAACTACCGTATCGGCGGTTGGCAGGGCTTCACCACGGATTGCGAGGTGGTGATCGACCTGCGCGAAAAGAAGCCTGTCTCACAAGTCGGGGCTGGCTGCTTGGAAGAGCAACGCGCTTGGATTTTCTATCCTCAAAGTATGGAAGTCTATGTCTCCGAAGATGGCAAGAATTACAAGTCCTTCGGCAAAACCACGTTGAACGTGACGAGATCGGAGGGGGCGCACATCCAGGATTTGGTTGTCAAGGGCAAAGCCAACGCCCGCTACGTCAAGATTGTCATCAAGAACTACGGCAAACTTCCCGAATGGCACCTCAGCGCCGGACAGCAGTCGTGGCTGTTTGTGGATGAGGTGTGGGTGAAGTGAATGATGAATGATGAATAAGGAAGCCGGATCCTTGGGTCCGGCTTCTTTTTTTCTTTTTTTTGTTGCAATAAAAAATGATATTAACTATTGATTGTTAAAAATTCTTATATTTGCACCCGATAGTAAACCGCAATTGTTCAAGTATATGAATTCAAAAAATACTACTGATATGGGACTTAGGCGGATTTTTTCCCTGTTTACGTTCCTCTTTGTTATAGCATTATGAATTAACGCTCAAGTATACCGCCAGGATCAACCTCCACAACCCCCTTGAGCTCAACGGTTGCGCCGGGCTCGATGGTTACGGTGCAGCCGGCATCTATGTGAAGCGTGGCGCCTTCGGACAACACATAGTGGCTGCCTGACTCGAACACAAGACTGCTGTTTTCCGTCAGATGCAGGACCGAGGCGCTGTCTTGGCGGAAATAAGAACCGTTTTCGCATCTCCAGCTTGTTTTTCCGGCAAACAGCCCCGTTTCCGGATCCTGGGTGGGTTGCGCCACCGTGCGGTTTTGCGCCAAGGTGATGGTGTTGCCTGCAGTGAGTATCGCGGTGTCCTTGAGTGCTATTTTGCCCGTCCAACGCGCATTGTTCGTGATGTTGTAGTCGTCCCAGCGGATATTCACTAAGAAATTCCCCGTACCCTTTATCGGGGTCATCTCAATGCTCAGTCCCGTCAGATAAGTTGTATGGACATCCTTTTCCGTATTTTGGGCTTTGATTTGAGTGCCGCCATTATTGTTGCTATGGCAGGTCTTGGCGTTGTTGGTGCTCGGGTTCGTTCCCATGTTTATTTTGCTATGGGTGCTGAAGGCATCCAGGTTGTCGCCAAGTTGCGGGAGATGGTTGTCTCGTCGGTTGTTCACATATTTTCTCCAAGTTTCAAATTCCCGGGAGATGTACAGAATGGTGTCCGTGGCTTCTGGAAACAGGGGAAACTCCTGATCCTGACCTCCGCACAACGGATTTTCGATGCCACGACGCACGGCATAATCGTGTTCGTCATAGTTGACACAATTCATTTGGTGCGTTTTGGCGATTAATTCATAGTCGTAATAGCCTTCCGCAGGGATGATTTTCAAGTTGTCGCGATCATAGGAGTCCCAAACCTGATCACTGGCCCCTTCCAACACATCCCGGCCGATCTGATAATAGGCGTAAATACCCGCCGCCCCCTGAGGCCGACAAATATCCGTGTTGGAGTATTGCAGAAAGTCCAGTTTGTTGTTTTTCCCCACTTGGTGATTTTCCAGCCAGATGTACTGGTTGGAGGAGGTCGCGCTGTCCTTGTAGGGCAGTTTTATGCGCACCACGTCGCCGTATGTCACGAAATCGCGCAAAAGGAAGGTCTGGTTGCCGTCTTCTCGTGTGATATCGGAAATTACCGACTGGGTGTTGGCGGCATTGCGTGCGGAAAGGTAATCCACGGCCTGCGGGTGTTTCCAGTGCATGCGCCATCGCTCGTAACCGTTGCACGAGACCAGTCCGGAACCTGCCGCTCCCATCAGTCCATAGCCGCCTTGGAGATTCAGGAAAGACATCGAGCAGCCATTTCCTCTGTGATTGCCGCCTGAAGTATGGAAATCATTGTCGCCAAACAGCAAGTGTGATATCTCGTGAGTGACAATATTGGTCGGATTGGCATAAAAAGGACCGTCTCCCACGCACTGTCGTGTCCCTGCATTCGCAGTATAAAAAGCCCCGTCTATGAATAATGGGAATGTTATGGGACTCCCGTAGCCGCTGCCAGGATTGATATTGGCGAATGGCTTTTTGACATTGCGGATGAGGAAGTTCAAAAAATCGATTTTCCCATCCTGATCATAGTCGTAATCGGAAATCTTGTTGTGCCCATAAATAGTTTGAAGCCCTTTTTCATTGATGAGATCCACTGCCGCTTTTCCAATGTAATGGAGCGTAAAGTATGTCCACGGTTGAGGACAGACGGTGCTTTCACGCAGGTTCACCACCACAAAATCACTGGTGATTTGCAAGCTGTCGAACGAGGATTCGCCATACAGTCGTGTACAGTAGCCGTGGGTCCGCCCCGCGATATAGACCGTGTCCATCCAGTCCAGCAGATATTTTGGAAGGGCGGTGTTGTTGACCCCTTCCAGATCTGGATTCATGACGGGTGGCCAGTAGGTGTCGTCGGAGAATGATTCGTTGTATTCGGGATGGAGGTCGTATATGATGTTCACGAAAATGTTCAGACAACGTATTTGGGCGTTGGATGCTATTCTTTTTCCATCCCAGCTGTGCGCTTGTCCGAAAAGCAAGGCCGGGAAAGCCCATAGAAGCAGCAACAACGTCTTTTTCATATACTTGTGGTATTTTGTTGACGAAAACAATTCCGTTGCAAAACTACATTTTTTTCTCTTATCCTCTCATTTCATACACCCAAACCACCATTTCATACAATAGCCATGCGCTGAATGCTTTGCATGTCAGGTGAGTTTCTATTTTTGCCGCCGGTTTCAAAACCGG
>ONHS01000096.1 GCA_900317715.1 uncultured Bacteroidales bacterium
TCGGCGAGTCACTATTTCTGTAGAATAATTAAATGTTGTCCCAAGTTGTCCCTGTTGTCGTCCTAAATTATTAAAAATGAATACTGTAATAAATGTTTCCATCATCTTGGCTGTCGTTATTTTGCAATTAGACAATCTTTTTGTGTGTTATAAAGTAACGGATTTGATACAAAACGAAAATCCTGATTTATATAAACACTATAAAGGCCCATATAGCTTGTTCAAGAAAAAACGTCTTGTACTAAATTCCATCTGGTTTACTAAAAAAGACCGTGAGAAACTCTCATCCGAATGCAAAAGACTTTTTTTACGACAACGAATAGACTATATAGGTTCTGCTTTTGCCGTTGTTTTATGGATTATATTCATTTTAGTGATTAATTTTTAATTCAAGGTTCGAAACCTAATGGATAATGAGCAAAAAGCGGAAAAAAGAACGTGACTGGAAACTCAGTGATTATCTGCAGGTTCACGGATTTGTAGATGCGCAGTATGACTATTCGCTTGCAGGCCGATATGGCTTTCACACCACGACTGTTGGATGCTTGGCTGCGCGTGAAATTCTGCAAGTATGCCCACCTTTGGATTGGACAGATGACTGCGTCCCCGCAGTCGTGCGAAATCTAAAAAAAGCGCCGCGCAATTCTGCGCGGCGCTTTTTTCTTTTACAGGGAACTCCTATTATTTGAAAATGTGGCTGTCAACAGCCTCGTCTCTTTGACCCTCGCCATCGGTGTTGGTGTACATCAGGTTGACTTTCATGCCTGTGTAAATGACACCTGCTTGGTTGTAGTTTTCACCATTTTCAATGCTTTTAGCTGCATTTTGGAAAGATTCTTTCGCTTTCTTCATCACTGTTTGTTTCTCGCCGCTGAAAATGAGTGTGCCATTTTCGGGGAAGGACTCTTTTGCATCCTTTGCCATCGCGTCGAACATTTTGGGATAGACGAGAACGTTGTAGGAATCGAGGTGCTCATCCACAGATGCAGGATCCAGCTTGATGCTGAAGAAGTAATCGCCCTTTTCTTCCGGTTTGCAAGAGGAGAATGCGATGCCTGACAAGGCCACCATGCAGCAAATAACTGCCAAAGTAAAGATTTTTTTCATTTTTTTTCTAAGGATTTCTTGGTTATTAATATTATATGATGTCATAGCCCGACCTTATGCGAAATCCTTTAACAAAAGGTCACACAATGACGCTGCAAAAATACATTTTTTTCGATTGATGTGTATTCGTGGCAGAACTTTTTTCATTGTATCGAAAAATTTTGCATCTTTGCAGCTTGATTTTTCGTGGACTGTAAGTTGCGTCATAAATGCACTAGAGTTACGTCTAAAGTCTAATAAATAATAAAGAATAAACGGTAAACAATAAACATTAAACATTAAACTAAATTTATTCATAAAACCAAAAAAGTATGGAAAATCTCGTAAAGTATGTATGGATCGTGTTTTGCGCATCCATCGTGGCGCTGGGTTTCGCATTCTTCTTCTACCGCAAGATGCTGAAGGAAGATGAAGGAACTCCCAAAATGCGCGAAATCGCCGCACACGTCCGCACGGGCGCTATGGCTTACCTGAAACAGCAATACAAGGTGGTGGGCATCGTGTTCATCATCCTCGCTGTGCTGTTCTTCATCATGTCCCTGTTCGATTTGCAGAACGGCTGGGTGTGGTTCGCTTTCCTGACCGGCGGTTTCTTCTCCGGTTTGGCTGGCTTCCTCGGTATGAAGACCGCCACCTACGCTTCTGCACGTACCGCTAACGGTGCCCGTCAGAGCCTCAACAAGGGTCTGCAGATCGCCTTCCGCAGCGGTGCTGTCATGGGCTTGACCGTCGTCGGCCTCGCACTGCTCGACGTCTCTGTGTGGTTCCTCATCTTGAACTACTTCATTCCCGAGGCTAACCACCTGGTGATCATCACCACCACGATGCTGACCTTCGGTATGGGTGCTTCTACGCAGGCGCTCTTCGCACGTGTCGGCGGTGGTATCTACACCAAAGCCGCTGACGTAGGCGCTGACCTCGTGGGTAAGACCGAGTACAACATTCCTGAGGACGATCCTCGTAACCCCGCTACCATCGCGGATAACGTGGGTGACAATGTGGGTGACGTCGCAGGTATGGGCGCTGACCTTTACGAATCCTACGCCGGTTCCATCCTCTCTACGATGGCACTCGGTGCTGCTGCTTTCGCCACCCTCGGCACCGAACTGCAGATGCGCTCCATCCTTGCTCCTATGATGATTGCCGCAGTGGGCGTGGTGCTCTCCGTCATCGGTATCTTCATGGTCCGCACGAAAGAAGACGCTTCCATGACCGAACTGCTCAAAGCCCTCAGCCGCGGTACCAACACCGCCGCTTGCCTCATCGCTGTGGCTACCTTCTGCATCATGTATGTGCTGTTCAAAGACACTACCGAAATCGTATGGTGGCAGGTCTCCCTCTCTGTGGTGGTAGGTCTGCTCGCCGGCGTGATCATAGGTAAATCAACGGAATACTACACCTCTCAATCCTACAAACCGACCCAAAAGGTAGCTGAGTCCTCCCAAACGGGTCCCGCTACCGTGATCATCTCCGGTATCGGTTTGGGTATGATTTCCACCGTGATTCCGGTGCTCACCATCGGTGTCGCCATTATCCTCGCTTTCCTGTGCGCTAACGGCTTCCAGATCGAGTTCACCGCTGTGAACCTCTCCAAGGGCCTCTACGGTATCGGTATCGCTGCTGTGGGTATGCTCTCCACGCTGGGTATCACCCTCGCTACCGACGCTTACGGTCCTATCGCCGACAACGCCGGTGGTAACGCTGAAATGAGCGGCCTCGAACCTGAGGTTCGTAAACGTACCGACGCGCTCGACGCTCTCGGCAACACCACTGCTGCTACCGGTAAGGGCTTCGCTATCGGCTCTGCCGCTTTGACTGCCCTCGCACTCCTTGCTTCCTACGTGGAAGAGATCAAGATCGCCCTCGTGCGTATCGGTGAAACGACGCTCAACTTGGGCTCTTATATTGACGAAGTCGGTGGCGAGCATGTCCGTCAAGTGCTTACGGAAAATGCCTCCCTCATCGACTTTATGGAATATTACAACGTCAGCTTGATGAACCCGAAGGTGCTCGTGGGTGTCTTCATCGGTTCTATGATGGCTTTCCTGTTCTGCGGTCTCACCATGAACGCTGTGGGCCGTGCAGCTCAGAAGATGGTGGAAGAGGTTCGTCGCCAATTCCGCGAAATCAAGGGCATCCTCACCGGTGAGGGTACTCCGGATTACGCACGCTGCGTGGAAATCTCCACCAAGGGCGCTCAACGCGAAATGTTGCTGCCTTCTATCCTCGCTATCCTGGCTCCCATCTGCACGGGTCTGATCCTCGGTGTGGCTGGCGTGCTCGGTCTGCTGGTCGGCGGTCTCGGCGCAGGCTTCGTGTTGGCTATCTTCATGGCCAACGCCGGTGGTGCTTGGGACAACGCCAAAAAGTATGTCGAGGAAGGCAACTTCGGCGGCAAAGGTTCTGACAATCACAAAGCTACGGTCGTGGGCGACACCGTGGGCGATCCCTTCAAGGATACCTCCGGCCCGTCCCTGAACATCCTCATCAAACTGATGAGCATGGTCTCCATCGTGATGGCCGGCCTGACGGTGGCAGTACACTTGCTGTAGTATTTACGGTTAACTTATGTAAAACGGGATTCCGGCGGAATCCCGTTTTTTGTTGGTTTAGGGTTTAGGGTTTAAGGTTTAGGGGTTAGTTAGCAATTAGCAGTTAGTAGTTAGCAGTTATTGTTAGTACTTTCGTCATTCCGCATTCTTCATCGTATTTCATCGTACTTTCATCGTTATTCATCATTCGTCATTAGTCATTCGTCATTCATCATTCATAATTCATAATTCATAATTCATAATTCCACCGCACGTCACAAATCAAAAATAATGTTATCTTTGCACCACGAAATAAAATATATTGGAAAAACTATAACTGTTTGATAATCAAATTATGAAAAAGATTTTTTGCTTGGCATTTTCGGCTTTTGTTCTCCTGATGAACGCTGCGGTGGCACAAAACAACGACCCTGTGCTGATGACGATCGGGAAGGAATCTGTCACCAAATCCGAGTTTATCAAAGCCTATCAGAAAAACAGCTCCCTCAGCGAGGCTACGGAAGCCGACCTGCGCGAATATCTCCGCCTCTATGCCGACTACCGCATGAAAGTGCAAGAGGCCAAGGCACTGCAACTCGATACCGCCAAGGCTTTCCAAAAAGAATGGGAAGCGTATAAAAACCAATATGCGCAACAGTATCTCATTGATACTGAGGTGAGTGACCAGCTATTGGAGGAGACCACGGAGCGTGCTCGCTACCATGTTCGCGCCTCCCATATCCTGGTGCGTCTCTCTCCGAATGCTTCCCCGAAAGACACCCTCGCCGCTTACCACAAAATCATGAAAATCAGAGAGGAGATTGTGAACGGTTTGAATTTCAACGAGGCCGCGGTGCTCTATTCCGAGGATGAGTCCGCCCGTGATTTTGTCAACCCGCAGACCAAGCGCCGTCAACCTGGTAACCGTGGCGAACTGGGCTATTTCTCTGCGCTCGAGATGATCTATCCCTTCGAAACCGCCGCTTTCACGACCCCCGTTGGACAAGTCTCCATGCCGGTGCGCACCCAGTATGGCTACCACTTGGTGTATGTCCAGGATAAGATTCCGGCAGTGGCTAAAATCTTTGTCTCTCAGATCTTTATCAAGGATTCTGTCGCCATGAAGCCCGACGTGAACCACGATGCGGTGATGGCCAAATACGCCCAGATCAAACAGAAATTCCAGCAAGGCATGTCGTTTAAGGATCTGGCGGCGGAGTACTCCGAGGACAACGCCACGAAGAACAACGGCGGTCGTATGGAACCGTTCACCCCCAACCGTCGTCCGGGCAATTTTGTATATGCCGCCATCAGCCTCAAACCCGGCCAGATTTCCGAGCCGGTGCCCTCCGCCATCGGCTGGCACATCCTTCGCCTCGACTCAGTCGTCTATACCACGGTGAATGATGAGTTTAAGTACATGATTAAGAACCGTTTAAGCCGTGACTCCCGCTCCAAGAAGAGTAAAGAATCGCTGGTGGAGAAGCTGAAAGTGGAGTATAACTATAATGAGAGCGGAAAGAAAGCCGCCATGAAGTTCTTCGCGAAGAATATGACGGACAACTACTTCCAATCCCGGCATATCGCACCCGATTCGTTGAAAGGAATCGAGAAGCTGAAACCGATGTGCACCTACGCGGATCAGAAGCTCACGGCCGTGGATTTCGCCAACTATCTCAAACGCTACCAAGGGGTGCAGGTCAGCACCTCCATGGATAAATTCCTGGAGAGCGTGTATCCTAACTTTGTGAGTGACAATATGCTGCGCTATGAATCCACCCGGTTGATGGACAAATATCCCGAATATCGCGACGTGGTGAACGAAGTCTATGACGGTTTGTTGATTTACGAGGTGAATTCCGTGAAAGTCTGGAACGCTGCTTTGGCGGACACCGTCGGAACCATGCAATACTACGAGCAGATCAAGTCGCAGTTTGCCACGGGCGATTCGCTGAACCCCTACAAACCGTTCGAGGAGGTGCGCGCGGTGGTCATCAGCCAGTATCAGGATAAAATGGAGAAGGACTGGGTGGCGCAACTGCACGAGAAATATCCGGTGAAGATCAACGAAGAGGTCTTCAAAACCATCTTAAAGAAATAAAGGTGAAGAAGTTACTCCTATTATGCTGCCTATGCCTCGCGTTGTGCGCCGCCTGCAAACATCGCGACGACCCGGTGCTCGCGCAGGTCTATCAGTACAAGCTCTACGCCTCTGAAGTCACCGCGGGAATGCCGCTCGGGCTTTCCGCGGAAGACAGCTTGGCACTGGTGCGCGACTACATCGACAGTTGGGTGAAGGAGAAGCTCATCCTGCACGAAGCCGAACAGAAACTTTCCCCGCGCGAGAAGAACTTCAACAAAGAACTCACCGACTATCGGAATTCGCTGTTGATTCAGAAATATTATGACAAGTTGTGGAGCAAAGACACCTCGTTCAACCGGGTGACGGAAAACGAGATTTCCGAATTCGCCCGCTCCTTGGACAATAGATATACGGTTGAGAAAGAGATTGTGAGGGTGAACTACGCGAAACTGCCCGCCAACTGGTCCAATCTCTCTACGGTCAAGGATATCCTCTTTGACGAAAATCGTCGTGAGGACGAAAAGGCGAAGTTGGTCAAGATGCTCGGTGACTCTATCGAATACCTGCTTGACGATGAAGCCTGGCTCTATTTGGACGATTTGCAGAACGAAGTCGCCTTCCAAATCGATCCGCAACAACTTTCGGGAAAGAAAGAGGTGATTCACATCGAAAAGGAAGTGGGAGAAAATGTCGTGTTGCTCGTCATCCTCGACTACCGCTCCCAACGCTCCGTGAACGAAACCAAAGAGGAACGCGCCGCCGCCGGCATGCTCCTCCTAAACCAACGCAAAGCCCAATTCATCAACCAATACGTGCAGGAACTGTACGACAAGGCCGTGAAGGCCGGGGCGGTCGTGCAGTAGGGCGGCCTTTGGCTTTTGGCTTTTAGCTGTTGGCTGTTAGCTTTTGGCTTTTGGCTTTGAACCTTGAACTTTGAACCTTGAACTTTGAACCTTGAACTTTGAACCTTGAACTTTGAACTTTGAACTTTGATCTTTGAACCTTGATCTTTGAACTTGAACTTGAACTTGAATCTTGAATCTTGAATCTTGAGACGTATGACGAAAGTACTAACAATAACTACTAACTACTAACTACTAACTGCTAACTAATCCTAAACCCTAAACCGATGTCCTGTAAAATCTACAACCAATCCAACAACCCTCTCCCGGCCTACGCTTCCGCGTCCGCTGCTGGCATGGATCTCCGCGCCAATTTGACGGAGCCTATTGTTTTGCAACCGTTGGAAAGAAAGCTCATCCCAACCGGCCTCTTCATCGAGTTGCCGCGCGATTGCGAGGCTCAAGTCCGCCCACGTAGTGGTCTGGCCCTCAAGCACGGCATCACCGTGTTGAACAGTCCGGGAACCATCGATGCGGATTATCGGGGTGAAATCGGGGTGATTCTGGTGAACCTCTCCAACGAGCCTTTCGAGATCCAGCCCGGGGAACGCATCGCCCAGATGGTCATCGCCAAGTTCCAGCAGGTGGAACTGCAGGAAGTGAGCTCCAAGGACGAGCTTTCCGATACCGAGCGCGGTGCGGGCGGTTTTGGACATAGTGGAAAACAGTAAACAAGAGATGATGAAGAAAATATTGCTGATAGGGATCGTGCTCTTCTGTGCCCTGCTACTGCCTGCGCAGAACACGAAGAAGACACGGAATACGGCATCCAACACCAAAGAGGCGGTGACGGAACGCAAGATTTCCAGCCGCTTCAACCAGGGGCTTCGACATTATTATACGGCGCAGTATGAGGAGGCGATGCAGGATTTCTTCGGCATCCTTTCAGACGCTCCCAAGCACGCCCCTTCCTATTACATGATTGCCAAAATCCATACCGACCGTCAGCAGTATTCAGAAGCCGAAAACGCGCTGAAACAAGCCGTTAAATTAGACAAAAACAACATCTGGTACCAGGTGGCGCTGGCCGAAAATTACCTCCAGACGCAGAACTACAAGTCGGCGACCCCGCTTTGGGAGAAGATCTGCACCGAAATGCCCGATAATGCGGAATATCTGCGTCATCTTCACGACTGTTATGAAGAAATCGGCAAGCCCGACAAAGCCGCGGAGGTCCAAGCCCGGATCGACAAACTCCCCGTTTTCCCCAACGACGACCCGTTTCCGGATTCCAACCCGCAATCGCAGCAGCAGGCGGGAAGCGCTGAAAGCCATGCCCAAATGGCCACCGACTTCCTGAAAACTCAGCAATACCGTCAAGCCGTTGATGAATTTATCGAGTCATTGAAACTTGACGACACGAATGTGGAAGTATGGCAAGGTTTCATCATGGCCGTGGAAAAGTCGCAACGGTGGAATGAGCTCACCCGTTTCGAAGAGGATCTGACCACCTACAAGCAAGCCCTCGCCTTCTCCTTTGACCCCGCGCAGAAAGCTGCCATCCGCCAGGGGCTGTATGACGCATATACGCAAATGGGAGACACGGAGAACGCGGCCCGCTACGAACGATAATAGTTAGTAGTTAGCAGTTAGCAGTTAGCAGTTAACCCCTAAACCCTAACCCCTAACCCCTAAACCCTAAACTCTAACCCCTAAACCCTAAACTCTAAACCCTAAACCCTAACCCCTAACCCCTAACCCCTAACCCCTAACCCCTAACCCCTAACCCCTAAACCATAAACCA
>ONHS01000001.1 GCA_900317715.1 uncultured Bacteroidales bacterium
GTGGATGCGCTCAACAACGTGGCCCACGGCGTGCATCTGGTGCGCGACGGCGTGAGCGGCGAAACCCATAACCAGCGTTTCGAGTTCAACATGACCATCAACAATCCCGCGCTCACCGGCCAGGTGCTGGTCGCCGTCGCCCGCGCGGCTGTGCGCATGAAGGCCGAACAACGTTTCGGCACCTTCACGATGATCGAGATTCCGCCGATCTACATGTTGCCGGGAGATGAGGAGACGTTGATACGCACGTTGGTATAGTTTAGTTAGCAGTTAGTAGTTAGTAGTTAGCAGTTGGGGGATGGAGGGGAAATTTTTGTTATTTAGTGCATTTTGTTGTTTGTTCTGCGCAGGCTTGTCGGCCCAGACGTTTTCGCTGCGGCAGATAAACGACACGTGCAGCGTGCTGATGCTGACCACGGATTCCATGTCGGACGAGTGGCTGCTGCCCCATCCTGTCTATCAGTTCCGCACCGGTGACGTGGATGGAGATGGAGTGGAGGAGGCATTAGTGGGTGTGGTGAAGTCCACGAGGTTCTATCCCGAGAAAGGGAACCGGCTGTTTGTCTTCAAAAATCGAGACGGGAGGGTCCGCCCGCTGTGGATGGGATCGCGATTGGGCGAGGAGATTGTGGATTTCTGCGTGGCAGATGGCAAGCTTATCAGCATTGAGAGGTGCAGGAACGGGCAATATAACCTTGACGAATGGGAATGGTCAAGGTTTGGACCCCGTTTTTCGCGATATATTATTACTAACACAACAATAGAAGAGGTACAACAAATTTTTAATCAATATGAAAAGAATACTGGTCACAGTTCTACTGTCGATGCTCATCCTCATGGGATGGAGCCAACAAGGTGAAAAGAAGCACTACATCCTTCCTGGCAACGGAAAGATTGATGTGGAGATGCTGAACAAGAAGATAGACCTCAATATGGATATCTCTAAGCTCAGTATCAACGAGTTGCGGGTATTGCGTAACGCATTTTACGCCCGTCAGGGATATGCTTTTACGATGTCCGATCTGCGGTCGGTATTCAATCAAACCACGTGGTACTGGGATACCATGATGGGCAGATGGGAGCTTGAGGAAACGGCACACTATGAAAAGAAAAAGGTGCCCGAGTATCAGTTCACCAAAGAGGAGGTGGCTTTCATGGCAAAACTCAAAGCGAGGGAAGAGGAACTGAAGAAACAAAACTTTGTCGATGGTAAACCGGTGATTGACAATCTGATAAACAGATTTCAGCTTGAGAATCCTGATCCGAAGCTCCTGAATATGCTTTCGAAGCAGGGTTTTGCCATCGTGCCCGACACCTACGACCAACTGTTCCAGGTGTACGAGAACAACGACTATCACGACTTCCCCAGTTTCGTCACCACCGACCTCTATCTGCAGCTCTACCACATGTATTTCGACTGCATGTTGCGCAGGGCCGAGGAGGGCAAGCTGTTCGATGCTCTGCTGGATTTCTGCCGCAAGGGTTATCGCGAGAGCACGCGCACCATCGCCAAACCCATCAACGCGCAGGATAAGGAACTCGCAGAATTCAGCCAGGCCTATTTCGCCATCGCGTTGAAGCTGTTGGATCCCAAGGAGAATTTCGCCGTAGCCCCGCAATATAAGATAATGGTGGACGATGAGATACGATATCAATGTTCCCCTACGCTCTGTTCCGACCCCGTGGACATTACACCCGCACTGAGCGACTGCAGCGCTATTTCCGCGGTATGATGTGGGTACAGACGGCCGCCTTCGACACTGACAAGCCCTCCATGATGCGCAGAGCCGCCTTCTTGGCGAAAACTATTTGCGGAAACGCCGAGCTGAACGCCGCTTTCAAGACTATCTTCGATCCTATGACGTTCATCATGGGCCAACCCGATAACATCACTATGATGCAGGTGTATGAAATTCTGAAACGGTACGACTATGTCAAACTGATTGGGAATGACAAAGAGTTGCAGAAATTTGTCGCAGAAGTGGATGTTTTGGCCGAAAAACAGACTCGTCTCCGTCCGAAATTCGAAAATTCGGGCCATAACAAGGTCAACTTGATGCCCCAACGCTACCAGCCCGATGCTGAGGTGCTGCAGGAGATGTACGACTGGAAGAGCAAGGAGTCACAGCGTTTCTGTCCCAAAGGCATCGATTTCTTTGCCGCGGGTGGCAGTCCGCTCGCCCTTCAGTTGGACAAGGAGGGGGAGACCTGGAAGGAGTTCGACGCGAATATGAGCCGCATGCAGAAACGGATGGGCGAAATTGATTGGAAGGAGAACATTGCCGTGCGTTGGCAGCGGGTGCTCCTTGAACTTTCCAAAAGCCGTCATCCGTCGAATGCCCCGTATTTCATGACTGGTACAGCATGGGGAAAGAAAGACCTGAATGCAGCTTTGGCCTCCTACGCCGAGTTGAAGCACGATGCCATCCTTTACGCCAAGCAGCCTATGTCCGCCGAATGTGGTGGTGGAGGACCGGATGATCCCATCGTGAGAGGGTACGTAGAGCCTAACATCGAATTCTGGGGGGCTGTGATCGACCTGCTGAAGACCACGCAGGACGCCTTCAGCGTTTTTGGAATTATGACTGACGAAATGATCGCTTTGACCAATGACATGGCTGAAGAGGCACAATTTCTCCTGAATTGCAGCAAAAAAGAACTTGAGGGCAAGCAACTGAGTGAGCAGGAATATCGTCAGTTGGAAATCGTAGGTGCGGTATTCGAGAATATGACGTTGAGTATGATGCGCAACAAGGACGAATATTTTGAATGGGAAGATATAGAGGGCGCAGACCGCAAAGTGGCAGTGGTTGTGGATCTCTATACGGCCAATGGCGAGAATGTTCCTAGGGAGAAAAGGGCTGTTCTCTATAATGCAGTGGGTCCTGCCGATGTCATCTACGTCGTTGTGGAGATCGGTGGTTACCTCTACCTCACGCGTGGCGCGGTCTTCTCCTATCGGGAATTCCATGATGCCTGCAGCGCTCCGCGTCACACCGACGAGGAGTGGCAGAAGATGCTGGAAACCAAGCCTCGCCTCGGCGTCCCCAAATGGATGGAGAGCATCATCGCGCCCGTCAAGATGCCGAAGGATGACGATTTGATTTATTACAGCACGGGGTGCTGAGGTTGGTTTAGGGTTTAAGGTTTAGGGTTTAGGGTTTAGGGTTTAAGGTTTAGGGTTTAGGGTTAGGGTTTAAGGTTTAAGGTTATGGGTTAAATAATTTCCTTGAACAGCCCCGACAGGGGCAAGAGCTTGGTAGAAATGTCGATCGTTAACGTTTATTGTGTGTTTATATTTGCGGTGCTGATCTCCTTTCAGGTCGGTCAGGCGCAACCGGTGCGGCTGTCGGGAGGGGACACGTTGACGATTGCCTTTACGGGGGACATTCTTCTTGATAGGGGCGTGCGGCAGCGGATAGAAAGAGACGGGATCGAGAGCATTTTCGATGCGAGGGCAGATTCTGTGTTCCGCTGTTCCGACCTTGTGGTGGGGAATCTGGAATGCCCGGCCACCGCGCTTAAAACGCCGATGATGAAGAAGTTCGTGTTCCGTGCCGAGCCGGAGTGGTTGGAGGCCTTGCGTGCCCACGGCTTCACCCATCTCAATTTGGCCAACAACCATACGGTGGACCAAGGTCGGCGCGGACTGGTGGACACCTGGCACAATGTGGAACGGTATGGCATGACGGCCGTCGGGGTGGGCAATACAATGGCGGAAGCCGCACAGCCCGTCCTATTAGCGGAGCATCCACGGAAGGTCTGGCTGATGGCCTCGCTGCAAATGGCGTTGGAGCATTTTCCGTATCTTCCCGAAGCACCCTCTGTCAACCAAGAGTCCATCGATTCTATTCTGGTTCGCATTCGTGCGTTGCGTGAGGAGGACAGCACCGCCGTGATTTTGGTGTCGTTGCATTGGGGCCAGGAACACACCTTGGAGCCGACTCCGATGCAGCGCAGTGCCGCCCGCCGTCTGATCGATGCCGGTGCCGATGCCCTGATCTGCCACCACACCCACACCCTGCAGACTATCGAGTCCTATCGCGGCAAGTGCATCTACTACAGTCTCGGCAACTTCATCTTCGACCAAGACCGGGACATCAACCGCCGCACGTGTGTTCCGCAGGTGAAGGTCACGCGGGACAGCGTGTGGGTGAGGGACAACCTTGATTAGTTAGCAGTTAGCAGTTAGTAGTTAGCAGTTGGCGGTTAACGGTTTTGGGCACTTGGTCTATGTCTAAGTTTATGTTTAAGTCTAAGTTCCAAGTTTCAGGTTCCAAGTTCCAAGTTCCAATCCAACTGCTAACAGCCAAAATCCAAAAGCTAATGGCCAATAGCTATTTTACCACCCGCCACTCTCCAGGTTGGAGCGTACCCAAGTTTAGGTCGCCGATTTGGACGCGGATGAGCCGCAGGGTGGGGAAGCCGACGTCCGCAGTCATGTGGCGGACTTGGCGGTTCTTGCCCTCGGTGAGGGTGAGGCGCACCCAGCTGGTGGGGATGTTGGCGCGGTAACGGATGGGCGGCACGCGTTCCCAGAGGTTTTCCGGCGGCAACGCCTTCTCCGCCTTGCAAGGACGAGTACGATAGCCTTTGATGACAACGCCCTTTCTCAGCTTTTGCAGTGCCTCATCGGTAATTTCCCCATCGACTTGTGCGAGATAGGTGCGCGGGTGCGCATTTTTCGGATCCAGCAGCCGCTTCACCAGCCGTCCATCGTCCGTCAGCAGTAGCGCTCCCTCGCTGTCGTGGTCCAGCCGTCCCGCCGCATATACTCCCGGCGGAAATCCGAACTCGTTGAGAGACCGATGTCCCGCCTCAGGGGTGAACTGGCTTAGCACGCCGTAGGGTTTGTTGAAGAGGATGACCATTTTTGTAGGGGTTCTTTTTTGAGGGGGCAAAGATAGGATTTTTTTGGGGAATAGGGAGGGTCGAGGGAAGAGGGAAGAGGGTCGAGGGAAGAGGGAAGAGGGTCGAGGGAAGAGGGAATAGGAAGTAGGAAGAAAGGAGTAGAGACGTTGCGCGCAACGTCTCTACAACTGCATACACTGGTGAGATGGGGTTTCCGTTCGCCGCCTGACGGCGGCGGAATGGTGCGCCGTGGCGCGTGCTCCTAGCCGAGGGCGATGGTGGTCAGATACTGCGAGCGGCCGTACTGGAAGCTACCTTCGTCGGAGCGCATCATCAGCGTGTAAGAGTAACCATCGTCGGAGGAACTCTCTGCTCCGTCGGAACCGCCGGTAAGGCTGAGTCCCGTCGATGTGAGTGACATGGGCACGGCATAGATGTGCGCCACATTGCCGGTTTCGGTGGTTTGCGTGTCGAGGCTGATGGTGGACTCCCCAGCGGGTAGCACCTCGTAAACCGTACGCGTGTAGAGGCCCACCGTGGTGTCGTAAACCACCGCGATCATCATCACGGCGTCCACTTTTTCCGGCAGGGTCCCCAACGTTCCACTCACCAAGCCGTCATGAACGGTCATCTCGTTCACCGTGACGGGGGCGGCGACTCCTTGCGAGAACACGAGGTTGTTGGCGTCGAGCGTGGCTGTGACCGACCCGCCGGCAGTGCTCACGTTTGCATGGCGAGCGATATTGCTGGCGAAGAGCGGACGGCGTTTCCGTCGGTCCGGGCTCATGCCCACCAGCACCTCCTTAGGTACGATTTTGTTGATCATGCCTGCGAGGGCGAATTTGGCACGTTGCGACATCTGCGCTTTTGTGCGGGGGTTGAATACTTCTTTTTTGTAAGGCACGATGACTTGTTTGCCATTCATGACCTTGAAAACTAAGCCGCCAATGCGGCCGGTCCATTGACTGAGACCATTAAAATCGGTTTTTCCCATAGTGTTAAAAATTTTAAGGGTTAATGAATAAGGTTTACGGTTTAAGGTTTAGGGTTTAGGGTTTAGAGTTTAGGGTTTATGGTTTAGAGTTTAGGGTTTAGAGTTTAGAGTTTAGGGTTGAAAGTGGGGTATTTATTGATATAGTCTTTATTAAGAAGAGGGGAGAAATCGCCCGGCCAATATTATGGCAATTACTAAACAATATGTCAAAGAACGTCTGAAACCGTTCGCGAACTGATTTCGACGGCAAAGATACAACCGAGGGAAAATTGCAAGAAAGAAAGAAACTTTGTGAAACTTTCTTTCAACTTTCCATTTGATAATCAATGTGTTATAAATAAAAAAAGAAAGTTTGTTAAGCTAACTATACCAACCTACAGACCTTGAACTGTCTTTTGGTCCTCCTCTGGTCTTCCTCTGGTGTAACACTGGTGTAAGTCTGGTGTAAGTCTGGTGTACTCTGGTACAGCCTTTGTTTTTTTTTTGTATTTTTGCTGTCGGAATTATTTGAGATAAAACCGACAAAATACAATAAAAAATATGTTGGAATCCATTGGTGATAAAACATTTAACTCGATAAAGGGACGCGGAAGACGTGTTGTGTTTCTACCATCCCTTTTTTTGTGCTTTTTTTAGGGCGAAAAATATACCATCATAATACTCTCAAGGTTTTATCTTAGTGTAACTGGTAAAGAAGGGACTTCGATGAATCATGTTCTTGGTTATGCTACTTCTTTTCACCATTCGCCAATATGTTCCGAAAAATACTACTTTTGCAATCTTATTTACAATAAAGTATCGTGTTATGCCGAATTCCAAAAATGCAGATGTCCGCATCAAGGTCATTGACCGCTGTCTGAGTGACAAAAACCGCAAGTATTCGATGTCGGAGATGATGGAATTATGCAATGAGGAGTTGAAATTGCATGACTTTCCGCCTGTGTCGGCCATGAACACCATTCGCGGCGACATAGAACAGATTCAACGGATATACGCCCCGAATGCGGATGTGGAAAGTTTCCGGGAGGGTCGGAACATTCGCTATCACTATGCCGATCCCGATTTCTCCATCTACAGGCCGTTGCTGAAGCCCGAGGAGACCGCGCAGCTCATCCAGACACTCTGTTTGCTGAAACGGTTCAAAGGGATGCCGCAGTTCGACTGGATCAGCGAGATTTCTGATCGTTTGGGAGCTTCGTTGAAAATCGATGAGGTTTCCACGGACGAGGTGGTCGGGTTTGACGAGAACATGGATTTGGAAGGGCTGGACCACTTCACACCGTTGTTCAACGCCATCAGCGAAAAGCGGACGTTGTGCATCACCTACAAAAGTTTCAGGCAGGACCAAGAGTTGGAATACGTGGTCTATCCCTATTATCTGAAACAGTACAACAAGCGGTGGTTCTTGATTGCCAGGAATGTGGGTTATGAGACGTTGACCAACTACGCCCTTGACCGTATTCTGGGCATCAAAGAGACGGATGTGCCGTTCCAACCCGCCTACATCAATTTCACCGACTATTTTGACGAGATGATCGGGGTGTCCAAAGATTCAAACGCGGAGCCCACGCTCGTCAAGTTATGGGTCTCCCCGGTCTCGTGGCCGTACGTCCGCACCAAGCCGCTCCATGGCACGCAAAAGAAGGTCGCTGAAGATGCCTCCGGCGCCGTCATCACCATCGAAGTGTATCTGAACTACGAGTTGGAGCAACTGATCCTGTCCTTCGGCGAAAACATGGAAGTGCTTGAACCGGAATGGTTTAGGAAGAAGATAAAGGTGAGGATTGGGAAGGGATTGGAAAGGTATGGGGAATAGGTTCAGTATGAGTGAACGTGAAAGTTGTATTTTTGCCGGCAGAAAAATGAGATAGAAAACCTATGAGTAATTTAGAGAAAAATTGCACTTGGCATTTTGCCAAACAACTTGGAGGGAGGGAAGATGGTCCTAACGACCCAATGCAGGAGAATTTTAAAAAGACTCCGTACGCGTCGTTGATTCGTGAGTCCATTCAAAATTCCCTTGATGTTGCGTTGGATGATAGCCAACCTGTGAGAATGGAATTTTCCATTAGTCGAATTCGTGCGCGGAATTATTCCAATTTTTTCGAGCTGAGAAAACACATACAAGGATGTATGAAACATTTCAGCTCAAACAAAGATGCGAAACGCACCTATCAACCCATGTTAGACTACCTTAATTCACTCGGAGAAGACGGCAATCTATACTATATTAAAGTTTCTGATTTCAACACAAAAGGAATGAGTTACGTCAAAGGCGACACTGATCAGCCTTTTTACGCTTTTGTGCGAGCAGCAGGTGTATCTTCAAAAAGTGATACTACGGCTGGAGGCTCTTTTGGATATGGTAAAGCTGCGTATTTCTACATATCACCCCTTAGAACAATCATAGTGTCCACACAAACTAAGGATGGTCATAAATTCTTTGAGGGAGTATCTTCTCTATGTACCCACGAGCTCGAGGGAGACGATGATTTAAGGGTCTCTGTAGGTTATTATGACAACAACAATGGGGAACCAGTTACTAATCCTGACGATATTCCTGACAGATTTCAACGTACTGAACCAGGTACTGATATTTTCATCTTGGGTATTGATGCCAGAGACAAGTTAGAGATCTATCGTGAAATGGTGGAAGCTGTGATCAGAAACTTTTGGTTGGCAATAGAATTGAATAAATTAGAAGTCAAAATAAGTGATCCGAACGCGACTCCAGACAGCATTTATCCATGCTATGTGATAACACATGACACATTGTCCGATTTTATGGATATGTGTTTTCCGGAAACATATGACCAAACTAGGCGTGAACGAGGATACAATCCCCGTCCATATTGGGAAGCTGTTCGTTATGCTAATATTGACAAAAATCATAAAGTTTTTGAAGCTGATTTGCCTGTTATCGGTCATATTCGTTTCTATGCATATAAAATCAAAAAAGCTGAAGATAAGATTCTTTATATGCGTCGTCCGTGTATGTTGGTTAAGGCACAAAGGACACAAAGTTCTTATGGATTTTACGGTGTCTTCGTCTGTGATGATGAGAAAGGTAATGAATTGCTCCGGAAAACCGAGAATCCAGCTCATGACGAGTGGTCTCCCAAGAATTGGCGTGATGAACGCGGTAAGATTGTGAAGATGGGAACCGCTGCAATAGAAGATATAGAACAGTTTACAATAAAGGTGAGGGAGTTGATGTTCCCGAGCATGAGCAATACGATTCAACAAATCCAAGGACTGGAAGAATTCTTATACATTCCTACCGCGATTGAAGACGATGACGATTTCGTTAATGAGTCATTGGTCGGTGATGTGGTAGATCAGAAAGATGAGGAGGGGAATGCCATTTCCACCATCGCCAACAATCTTGCACAAACACCGCAAGCGGATATGCCTGCTATAGGCAAAGTAATGATAACTGATCCAGTGATGGAAAGTCAGAAACTGAATCCACAAGGAGGTCACTTAAGTGGACATGGTACTCGTAAGAAAAAAAATCGAGGGGGAGGTGGTTTATCCCCAAGACAGATTGACGGTCATTTTGGTTCCGATGTTGATGGCATACAGGGTAATATGTTAACAGAAATCCCCGTACGATACCGTGTCTTTGCTCAAGTGGAAAATGGACAAACTATTCACAATATAGTGGTTCATTCTGATTGCGAAATTGAGAATGGGCGAATTGATCTGTTGGTTGGTGGCGAACAAGCGGACGATATTGTATCGATTGAAAAATGCTTATCAGGCGGAATAATAGAAGCCAATACTATCTCTGGACTTCACATTCTGAACGGCAAGAATGTGATCAAGGTTAAGTTTGCCGATAACATGAAACATGCTGTAAAACTGGACGCTTATGAACTTAAATAATGTTTCCTTACCTTACCCGGTGTTAGGTATCAGCGATGATGTTTTTCCGCTGCTTGCCGAAGATGCAGTTCACTTCGAACTCACAGCAGACGCTAAAGCGTACACATTCAACATAAATTTGAAGTTTGACAATGCTGACATTCAAAAACTAATAGACAGCCAAAAGGCAGAGTATTCGTGTGAGTATGAATGCGCTCGTACTATGTTGCGCTGTTGTGAACGTTCAAGCCAGCCATGCTTTTCCATTGTGATTCCGCGTAGATCGGTGAACGGACGAGTCAACTTCAACTGTTTCGTATCAGTGAAAGAACCGATTGAGCATTATACCAACAAAGGGTTTAACGACGATTATGAGGGATTCAGCTTCAACATGACATTGGGTGATATTCTAGTTGCTTTTCCACAATTCCACTATGATGCGGATATTAAATACGATAAGTTGCAAGCTGCTGGTTCCTTTATGCAAATTCGTGAAAGCAATCAGCACGACCAAGTCTTTTTCGACATTTCAGGCAACAAGATAGAGATCCTTCTTCCTCCTTCTCATTACAAACTATATTGTAATCCTATAGTAAAAGGAGCTGCAGAAATAATGCATTCCTCCCTGGTCTTGAACGCACTTACTTACGCGTTGATGAACATCGTAGGACACGATCAGACAACATGGGCTAAAACCATTTATTATCGACTTGATAACGAGGAAGGATTCTCAAGAACAGAATTAGAAGAACCTTCGTGCATTCCAGGTCTTGCGCAACGGCTATTAAAAGACCCATACAATCGCTTGTTTAATAAAATCATAATGTCTAACCCTAACCAAACGGAGGAATAAGCAATGTTGAAATTACAGAAAACATTCAAAGAAAGCTATATGAAAACTTTACGCGATGCTGTAAAGTCAGGAGAAACCATTCCTCTTTACGCCGGTGATGTTTTTCAGGTTGACAACGAACAGGTGAAAAGCTTGGCCAATGTATATGCGCCAGAAGGATTGGCAGAAAAGCTCGAATTGTGCGGGGACGATGAATTGCAAGCAGCCATTGCCATATACGAAGCTTACAAGAATATATCTCCTTTACTCGCATCTAACGAGTCGTTTTGGGCTTATCTTACACATGTTGATCTGTTTAAGTATGCACAAAGACGTTGGCCGAGAGTAAAAGAGCCCGATTGTCCTTCTGTCTACATAATTGACCACTGGTTTTTTGGTGACAACGGTTTGTTGCGTAACACAGTTTCTTCTCTTTGGTGGAGCGTTTACAACACCATTGATGAATCTCGGGAAAACAAATATGAGTTAACAGAGATTCTGTTCAAGAACTACACCTTCCGTGTTGTGTCGTTTGGCTCGTCTTTGCTGATTCGCCATCGAGATGCCATGGTTGGGATTCTCTCTTACATCAAAGACAATCCTGATGTTTTTTCAAATACTTTTGAATATCGTATTAGATTTATAACCAAGTATTTCAACCGATTGGGTGCTGTAAAACAACTGGCTTATCTTAAACGAGAGTACTTCTATGAAACATGCTCTAAGATGAGAGACAAAATATTGTGCATTACAAAGCAGGAACAGTTAAGCGATGAGAGTTTGTACAGTGATATATTTTAATACCCAAAGGAAAGAAAAATAGGTTCAATATGACTGAACCTGAAAGTTGTAATTTTGCTGCCAAAAAAAAAGAGAGACAAAAAATATTTGGAAAATATGGAAAATCAAATGGAGATGAACAAGATGGAACATGCTAAAAAACATCTTTGGTCGATGTTGAATGTTTTTGCGGGTACAAAGAAAAACAATGATGCCATTCTATTTGTTGCCACACTTCTCTATTTGAAAAAACAAAACGCTTTGTACTATGCAATAAAAGAAGGGAACGATGTTGATAAAAATGATTTCAGTCAATTACATATCTTTCCTGTTGAACATATTAGCTTTGATAAAATAGTTATAGAGAATGAGACAAACAAGGAACTCAAGCTTTTGTTAAAAAGGACTATTTCTGAATTTCAGGATTATTTCAAAGGATCTTTTTCTCCAATTACTGATTTTGCCCATGTTTTGGTTGATTATGTGTTCTCTGATGATGAATTATTGGATATATTCAATTCGGCAGTAAAAAACATACCTGTAAGGTTAGGTGATTGTTTTCTACCTCATGAATTCTCTGATTTAGTAGGATATCTTTTGGATAAGGAGTCGAAAAAAATACTTGACCCTTTTGGTGGCAGAATGGATTTTGCTACAACACTTAAGGAAAAAAAATTTGTTTCGTTTGAAAGGAACAAGCGCACTTGGGAATTGGGATTGTTTCGCCTTGCTATAGCCGGCATAATAGAACAAACCACATATGTATATGTGGATGATTGGATTGGTGACATAGATTACACATTCGATGCTATTGTAACAATGCCACCATTTGGAGCTACCAGCTTCACAGGTGAATTGTTGGACGAATGGGCATTGAACCGTTTCGACAAACTCACAAACGAGCAAGGACAACTTATCACAATTGTGCCTATGTCGATTTTATCCCGAGGGGGTAAAACCCAAGAGCTTCGAAAAACTTTTTCCAAAAACAATTGGTTGGAATCTGTAGTGTGTTTACCTAGCAATTTGTTTTTACCTACAACGGGGATAGCAACTGCTGTCATTGTTTTAAGAAAAAACAGAAAGGAGGACGACAAGATACGTTTTGTGGACGCATCCGACTGTTTCACTACCAATAAAAACAGACGGAATGTTGTTGATTTAGAAAGGATCGTCAGCCGTTACACTAACTGCGAAAATTTAATTTCCGCAGATGAGATTCTCAAAAACAATTCTTCATGGGATCTTCGATGGTATGTTGAACAGAAAAAAAATGTTTTCAATGAAGGATATATCGTAGTGAAGGTTAGCGATGTGATGACGCAACTCCCAACTGTAAGTAGATTTGAAGACGAATTGGGTTATGTTGTTAACGTTGGTGATTTGTCTGGTGATGTTGTCAACTATGAAAAAAGACCTGAGATGTTTACAAAGGGGGATAATTTGGAACGAACGTCCAAGGTTGTTGAGCCTGTTATTCTGCTTTCAATGATTCGTTCCCCCAAACCCACCTATTGTGTAGCTTCAGAAAGCAATCCGATCTTTATTAAGAATGATGTGGTAGCTTACAGAATTGCTGATAGTTCCGTTCACCCAGGTTATCTGTGCTTAGAGTTGTCTAAAAGACTTAAAGCTTTCACAGGAGCTGTGATTCCACGACTTTCCAAATATCAGATTTTGAACACACTCATTGAGTTCCCCTCTCTTGATGAACAAAGAAGCTTTGTTGAACAGAAGAATTTGTTTGAAGAAGTCAGTCTGACATTAGGAATCAATAAAGAAGTGGAAGAGCGATTCCAGACTCTCCTTGAAAAAAAGAAACAGGAATACATTGAGGAAGTTCGCAATCGAAAGCATGACATGAAGACTCCAATGACTCAACTTAGGAATACGCTAAAGCTATTCGAGAGTTTGTCGAGACAAATTACGGGGGAGCCAGCTGAGAAGCTTAAATTATATGTGCAACGTCAAAAAAGAGCATTGGATACGCTCTCTATAATTGTAAGTCATATTGCTGATGAGGAAGTTTTTGCCACCCCAGAACCGATAGACCTTGGTGAAGTGCTTTCCTCTTGCCAAACTACAACGGACAAGTATGTTGTTGCATACTATCCAGATGAAGTCGTGCTTAAAGAAGCGGGGCTTGTAAAGCCGATGGTTATGATGGGTAGATCAGATTTGCTTCGTCTTGTGCAAAACATTATTGGAAATGCTATAGTACGCGGCTTTGTGGAGGATTATCATGAGTATTCGCTAAATATAAGCTTGACCCTAAAGAACGGCTTTTACATTATTGATTTCAGCAACAACGGCCGACCTTTACCAGAAGGAATGACAAAGGAGCGTTATGGGATGAAAGGAGTGAAAGGCAAAGGCTCTAACGGAGAAGGCAAAGGAGGTTATATTGTCAAAAGCATTACCGAACATTATGGTGGCGATTATGATATCTATTCTCAACAATTTGCTGGAATGTGGGTTACGCATGTGATTGTCAAACTACCAATTTTCCAAAACAATGAGTAAGTATAAAATTCTTTGGATTGATGATAAATGGGAAGAGCTGGACTCCTTCAAGGATGTTTGTGAGCTTCCAGAAAATGGCTTTGAGGTGGTGACTTGTACCAACGCAGAGGAAGGCATGGAAATATTCGAGGCACATCTCGAAGAATGGTCAGGAGTTATCCTTGATGCAAAAGTGTTTAAAGGAAAGGGTGACGAAATTGATAGGCTTGCAGGATTGACCTATAGTTTAAATAGAATTAATGAGTTGAAACACAAGAGGCATGTTCCAACATATATATTCACAGGACAACCAGATACGGCTTCAGGAACGGCATTTGCTGAACAATACGAAGGAATGTACTATGAAAAGGATAGAGATGAAGATAAACTCATTTCAGACATCAAGAAGAATGCCGAAAACATGTTAGAGACTCAAATCATCCATGAGCACCAGATTGTATTTGACAACTGGCCAGGATCAAAGCATGAATTGATAAGGATTCTCAAAGTAGTCGAAAACGAAGATTGGCAGAATAATTCAATATTTAACGACATTAGGAAAATATTGAGTGATATTATGTATCGTCTTTACAACTGTGGTTACTGTTCTGTTAAACATGATGGAGCTAATTTGGGAGAATGCAGTCGGGTGCTTGGTGCCACAAATATGAAAGAGATCATTCCTGTTTACATTCAAAGGAGTATGCATTCTTGTGTAGAAGTAACAAATCCAGGCAGCCACCGATCGGAATGTGATAGTGCAGTTAAAGAAGGTAAAGCACCTTATCTAATTAGAAGTCTGGTGTACGATATGATGAATATTTTATATTGGTCGAAAGATTTGCCTGATGCCAGCGAAAGAGAAAAAACCATCCAATTTGTACGACAATCAATGGACAATGCAGAATGGAACGCGTATGAGTCAAGTAATAAAAAGAAGCAAAAACACATTCAAAAAGATTGAACCTATAAAATATATTTTTGCACCCGAAAAAACAACAAAACAGCAATATGAGTATCGACGAGAAACAAAAGCAAACCACTATCAACATCCAGGAGAAGGCGAACCTGATTTGGGCAATTGCCGACAAGTTGGTGGGCGTGTATAAGCCTCATGAATACGGCAACGTGATCCTGCCGATGTGTGTCATCAAGCGCTTTGAGGATACATTGGCACCGACACGCGAGAAAGTTCTCAAAGAGAACAAAGAACTGGAAGAGAAGAAGATAGAGATGAAACGCGGCTTCCTCGAAAGAGCCGCAGGACAGAAGTTCTACAACCTGAGCCGTTTTACCTTTGAGACCTTGCTGGCCGACGCTGACAACATAAAGGACAATTTCGAGTCCTATCTCAACCACTTCTCGGAAAATGTCATCGACATCATTCACCGCATGGAGTTTCAGAAAGAGATTGACAAGATGGCGGATGCCGGTTTGCTTTATCTGGTTATCAAGGAGTTCTGCACCACGAAGGCCTACCTTGGGGCCGACAAGGTTTCCAGTGTGGATATGGGCTACATATTCGAGGAATTGGTACGCAAGTTCTCTGAAAGCTACGATGAACAGGCAGGAGCACACTTCACCGCCCGCGACATCATTAACCTGATGGCCGAACTGCTGGTGGGCGACGATGAGGAACGTTTGGAGGAGGAGGGTATCACTGCCACCATCTATGATATGGCGATGGGCACGAGCCAGATGCTCTCCTGCCTCACCGACCGTCTTCTCCAAATGGATCCGGAAGCCGAAGTGACCAGCTATGGACAGGAACTGAACAACCAAACGTTTGCCATTGCAAAGGCCGACACACTGATCCGTGGCGGCAATGCGGATAACATGCGGCAGGGTGATACGTTGGGCGATGACCAGTTCTCTGGCTACAAGTTCGACTATATCATCTCCAATCCGCCGTTCGGCATTGAGTGGAAGCCTTCTCGCGAAAAGGTGGAGGAAGAACATCGTCTTGGCGGTGCCGGGCGTTTCGAACCGGGACTTCCCGCCATCGGCGACGGCCAGATGCTGTTCTTGCTGAATGGGCTTGCCAAGCTAAAGGATGAGGGACGAATGGCCATCATCCAAAATGGCTCATCGCTCTTCAAGGGCGATGCAGGCAGTGGCGAAAGCAACATTCGCGGCTATCTGCTCGACCACGACTGGTTAGAGGCCATTGTGCAGCTTCCGAACGATTTGTTTTACAATACGGGCATCGCCACCTACGTTTGGGTAATCACCCGAAACAAAAGCGCGGAGCGACAGGGCAAAGTTCAGCTGATCGATGCCAGCCAATGTTTCGTGAAACGTCGTAAGCCATTGGGCAACAAACGCGTGGAAATTTCTGACTTTTGCCGTAACCTCATCATGCAGGCTTACCATGGTTTCAACGATTTCCTGTATGAGGCTACCACGCCTGACGGGGTGGATATCCACGTGGAGAGCAAGGTGAAGGACAATGAGGACTTCAAATTTCGCAAGGTGACGGTGGAGTTCCCGTCCGACAAGCAGACCGACAAAAAGGCAAAGCCCGAAAAGGATACCGAGATTATCCCGTGGAAGGAAGAGGTGCAGGCGTATATGGAAAAGAATGTGCTGCCGTTTCAGCCCAAGGCGAAGATTGTGGAGAAGCAGACCAAGATTGGCTATGAAATCCCGTTCACGAGGGAGTTCTACAAGTATGTGCCGTTAGAGGCAAGTGAGAAAATCTTTGCACACCTCAAAGAGTTGGAGGCAAAGGAAACCGAGTTGATGAACAAGATATTAAGGAGGTAGGATATGAGGTCAATGAAAGAAAGTGGAATTGACTGGATTGGGATAATTCCTGAAGATTGGGATGTTGTCCCTTTCCGTTCCTATGTTAAAGAAAGAGCAGAAAAGAATAAAGGCGAAAAAACTCGTGAATTATTGGCTTTGTCATTTGCATTAGGTGTAACCTTGTATAAGGATAAGGTTTTCAATATGGACAGAGTCAAGGAGAATTATGAAGATTATCAGTTAGTATATGAAAATGACCTTGTTTTAAGTCCTAATGATATAATCAAGGGTTCTATATTTGTTTCAAAATACAATGGATGTATCAGTCCTATGTATTTGGTCTTTTCGGTAAGGGATGCCGAAACTCACTATCTTCCATACTTGAGTTATCTTTTAAGAACAAGTGCGGCTGGAAGAAAATTCTTTTTCATAGCAAGAGGTCTTATTGGCGGCATATTAGATAATGGTAAATATGTTACAAGAAGAATGACTGTATCAAAACAAGATTTGTTGTCATTCCAAGTCCTTCTCCCCCCTCTCCCCACCCAGCAGCGCATCGCCGACTTCCTCGACCGCAAGTGTGCCGAAATTGACGAACTTGCCGCCTTGCAGGAGACGATGATTGCCGAACTCAAACGCTACAAGCAGTCCGTCATCACCGAGGCCGTCACCAAAGGTCTTGACCCCAACGTGCCGATGAAGGACAGCGGCGTGGAATGGATTGGGGAGATACCCGAAGGGTGGGAAGTGAAAAAAGTAAAGAATGTTACTACTGCGATAAACAAAGGGAATGGGATTACCAAAGAGGAAGTCTTTGCTGATGGGGATACACCTTGTGTTAGATATGGAGAGATATATTCCAAATATGACAACTCATTTGTCACGTGCATATCAAAAACAAAGAAGGATGTCCTATCAACATTACATTACTTTGGGAATGGCGACATTTTGTGTGCTGGTACAGGTGAATTGGTTGAGGAAATTGGGAAAAGTATTGTCTATTTAGGCGAAAATAAATGTTTGGCGGGGGGAGATATTATCGTGTTAAGTCATAATCAGAATCCGCTCTTTTTGAATTTTGCATTAAACTCAAGGTATGCACAAGCACAAAAAAGTTGTAGTAAAGCGAAACTTAAAGTCGTACACATTTCTGCTTATGACATTGGCAGCGTTCTTATTGCATTTCCTCCTCTCTCCGAGCAGCGTGCCATCGCCGACTACCTTGACCAAAAGTGTGCCGAGATTGATGAACTGATTGCCATCAAGCAGCAGAAGATTGAGGCGTTGAAGGAATATAAGAAATCCGTCATATTCGAGTATGTGACGGGGAAGAAAGAATTATAACACCCTTGATTATGAGAAGAAGACTCCCACTAATACCGCTGCTGTTATGCTGCACGATACTCATCTGTTCCTGCGAGTCGAAGCGGGAGCAGGAGGCAATCAAGATATGCCAGGAATCCAAAATTCAGTTAGACCCAACCTTTGTCGGCCAGTTTGGCGATGCAGACGATGTCCTGTCCCGATTTGTGATTAAGGCGGGGTTCTCTCTGTTGGGTTTGGACTATGAGAACTCCACGTGGCTGGATTATTCCAATATGGTAGCGGAGCAGCATCCCAACGAGAAGATGCACTGGATGGCAGAGAAAACGGACACCAAGAATGTATATCAGGTTGGCTTTGTGAACGAAGAGGATTGGGGACAGTTTTGGGAGGTGAATATCAAAGAAAAGACCGTTGTGTTCATAAACTCGAAAGAGTATATGTCCAGAGAGTACGGGCACTCCCGATTAGACAAAGACGCTCCGTTCAAAATCACAGGTGTGACTGCCGACACCTTGATGCAGTCGGATGAAGGCGTATCCTACATAATCCAAGGGAAAGTGGTCAATCATACGGGGAAATCCATCAGTCACGCCAATATGAGCGGTAGTTTAAAGGTGATTTTCGAGAACAAGACCGAGGAGGTTTCCAACAGTTACTCCAAGAACCATAAGGTTCTGAAAAAAGAGGTGTCGGAATCGCATCCTTGGAAAGACGGAGAGGCCATTGATTTCACCGTGATTACGAGCGAAATCAAGCAAATCTATTTGGATTACGACCCGCAATACGTGTTTTTCACCATAGAGATGTCGGCGAGCGACCCTATCGGATATTCGTATAACAAGGCGATTTATGAGGTGGATATGAAGGGCAGGTGGAATGCCATCAGAAAAAAGTAACTGACAGAGATTCAAAGAGAAAATACACCAATATGAAAAAATTATTGTTTATTGCCAGCATTATTGTTGTGTCATTGTGTTTCCTGACGGGTTGCGACAAACCAAGCAACCGCTATTACATCAAATACGAAGTGAGTATTGACGGTATGGAGAATGGCGAAACACACGTCACGGTCAACACCGAAAATGGTGAACAGTCCTTTGTCACACCGAGAGAATTTTCCGAGACCTTTGGTCCGGTAAAGAAGAACTTTGTGGCAAAAATATCTGCATACAATACCGCTCTATATGGCACTCTCAATGTTCGCATTTATGCGTGTAAAGGAGAGGAGGCTTTTGTATTGAAAGCATCAACTTCCAAGAAAGGTGAAGCGGATGCGGAATACCGAATAGATTTTTGAAAATGTTGTAGATAGAAGGGGAGACAAAATCGATTAGTTGTTAAAACTGAAAGTAGTATGAACGAGAACGATCTGAAGGAAAGAAACTTTGAGGCCGACATTGAACGATGGCTCTTGGAAAAAGGGGGCTATATCAAAGGCGCTCAGAAAACCTACGACAGGGAACGGGCCATTGACATGGCTGTACTTACCGCCTTTCTGGATACGACCCAGCACAAGCAGTGGGAACGCTACGTGCGCAAGTATGGGGACAAAGCAGAAAGCCGCCTCTATCAAGTTTTTCAAGAAAATGTGGTGCGCTACGGTCTGATTTGGGTGCTCCGTAACGGCATCGATGATTTGGGCATCAAACTCAAACTCTGCTATTTCCGTCCAGCTTCAGAACTGAACGAGGAATTGATGCTGAAATACCGTCAAAACATCCTTCAGGAAACTCGTCAATTTGCTTACTCCACACTTAACCGCAACACCATCGACATGGTGCTCTCCCTCAATGGTATTCCCGTAGTGGCTATGGAACTGAAAAACCAACTCACCGGACAGAATGTGGAGAATTCCCGTTACCAGTGGATGAACAACCGCGACCCAGAGGAGTTGATCTTCCATTCCAACACTCGCATACTGGCCTATTTTGGAGTGGATCTCTACGAGGCAATCATGGCTACGGAACTAAAAAAGGAGAATACCTATTTCATGCCGTTCAATCAGGGTAGCGGAGGAGCAGGAAACGTGGGTGGAGCAGGGAATCCGGAATGTGAAGACAAGGACGACTACGCCACTTCCTATTTGTGGAAGCACGTGCTGCAACGCGATATGCTGTTGAGTATCTTGCAACGTTATATTTCCCGACAGGAGGAAGAAAAAATCAAACTGTTTCGTGACAAACACGGCAAGATACGGGAAAAGAAGGAGACTTCTGTGAAGATTATCTTTCCGCGTTACCACCAGTTGGACGTGGTTGAGAAATTAATTGCCGATACGGAGGAGAAGGGCTGCGGTCAAAACTATCTGATACAGCATTCGGCAGGTTCCGGCAAGTCGAATTCCATTGCCTGGCTCACCTACCGGCTGGCTTCGCTGCACGATGCTGAACAAAGGAGTGTCTTTGATGGCGTTTTTGTAATCACGGACCGCCGTGTGCTCAACGCACAGTTACAGACCACTATTCTTGGTTTCGACCACATAGAGGGGCAAATCGAGACTATCACGGACAAAGACCCCTCAACGAAACTGCGCGATGTGATCAACGACGGTGCCGCCCGCATTGTCATCTGCACCCTGCATCGTTTCCCCTTCATTTATAAGGAAGTCTCCTCACGAAGTGGCAAACGCTACGCCATCATTGTGGATGAAGCGCACAGCAGTCAGAGCGGAAAAAGTGCAGAGAAAGTGAAAACAGCTTTGGCCGACACCGACGAGGCGTTGCGTGAGATGGCCGAACTGGAAGAAAAAACTGAGGATGAACTGGAAAAGGAGCGCGATGCCATGATGGAAGACTTGCTTGCACAAGGCAAACATAACAATCTGTCATTCTACGCATTTACGGCTACTCCCAAACCCAAAACCCTCCAGACTTTCGGAGTGTTAGTGGAGAAAGGAAACACCCCCGAAGAGGACAAATACCGTGCTTTTCATATTTATTCCATGCTTCAGGCTATTGAAGAAGGCTTTATCAAAGACGTGCTGTTGCAATATACCCCATACAGCGTGACTTACGAGATACAGAAGCGCATTGAACACGATCCGACATACGAGGAGACACCGGCCACCCGTGCGGTGAAAGCCTATCACGACAATCACCAGCACGTTATCAATCAGAAAACGGAAATTATTGTGGAGAAATTCCGGCAAGTCACGCTGAATGCCATCAAAGGACAGGCAAAAGCTATGGTGGTGACTTCAAGCCGGGCCCATGCGTTGCGCTATTTCTTGCAAATCCAAAAATATTGTGAGGACAAGGGTTATACCGATGTTCGTCCAATGGTGGCATTCTCCGGTAAGGTACAATATGGTGATTCGGAATACACTGAAAGCAAGTTGAACAGCCATGATGATTTCCACATTAGTGAGGAGCGGTTGCCGTTATACTTCGCCAGCGATATGTTCAACATGCTGGTGGTGGCCGACAAATACCAGACGGGATTTGACGAACCGTTGCTGCACACCATGTTTGTGGACAAAAGACTGAAAAATGTGAAGGCCGTGCAGACACTTAGTCGCTTGAACCGTTCACTGAAGGACAAGAAGGACACTTACGTGCTGGATTTCGTGAACGAGCCCGATTCCATCAAAAAAGCTTTTGAACCATTCTACACTGCCACAGAGTTGATTCGCCCTGTGGATGTGAACGGTGTTTACAACTTCCGTAACGACATCGCCCAATATCACCTTTGGACAGTTGCCGATGAAGAAGCCATCTACAAACTGGCTACCGACACGAAGGGCGACAAAAGCCGTTTGGCCAAGCTGAGCAACGCTTTCAAGCCTGTGGTGGACCGGTTTTCTGAACTTGATGAAGAAACGCGTTTCAAAGTGCGTTCGCTGATTAAGAATTTTGTGCGTTTTTACGCCTATATGGCGCAAGTGGAACGCACTTACGACCGCTCGTTGTATAAAACTTACACTTTTTGTGATTTGCTTTACCGCTTGTTACCAAAGACCCCACATGAGAAAGTGGATTTGAACAAACAGATTCAGCTCATCAATTCGCGCATAGAGGAGGGACAAACGCAGAGCATAATACTGGATAAAGGGCAAGGCGGCATCAAGGGTGAGAACGTGAAAGGTGGCAGCAAGCCAGACGACAACACCGATTTACTGTCAAACATCATCAACAAGGTGAACCTGATGTTCAAAGGCAATTTCTCGCCAGCTGACCGTGTGATTGTGGAAGCCATTTACGATAAGTTGAGTACGGCTTCGGCGAAGAAGAAGCTGGCCAAGCAGGCTCAAAATAACGATCCAAAGCAGTTCGCAGAAAGCATCTTCCCGGAGGTGTTCGAGAAAGCTGCCCAAAAGTGTTACGATGAGAGTGTGGGTGCATTTGACCGCTTATTCCAAAATAAGGAGTTGTACAACAGCATTATGACCCAGATGGCCGACTTGATGTATCAGAACTATCGAGCAGAGGGCGAAACACTCATCTTTAATCCTGAACGTTTTAAGGAGAAGATTTTGCCGACAATTGAGCAGGAATTTGCTGTTTATAGGACGATGCCAAAAGCCAAGGAAAAGATTGCGGATGATTTGGTAGCACTCATCGCGGCCCAAACCACAGATGACATTGATGGAGCCAACGATGTTATTCAAAATGCTTTCAATCGTCTCTATTGTAGTCCTTCAAAGGTTTCATTAGTTGACAAAAAACAGCATTTCAACACTCTTGTCAGTCGGTTTGAGGTGTTCCTAAAGAAAGTGTTTTATCTAAACAATCTTTCAGAGATTGTATGTACCAAGCCCGGTCAGGAGGGCATGAAAGCCACTTTGGCTGATTGCATTTTCCAAACACCCTGCTTGAAACGCTTAAAGTACTCGGAGGACGAAGCAGACCAGAAATTCAGTAACTATTTGACTATGGTGCGGGATTGGAGAAATGATAACGCCCACAAAGCCCCCATCACCAAAGAGCAAGAATGTGACGTAGCAATTAACGTGCTGACCGCCATGTATCTCTATGTGGTGGCTTTTGGCATCAAAAGATGGCAAATTGACCATGTAAATCCTGCAGTCTATCAATTAGGAATTGACAGAGATCAACCGATTAGATTGGCAGCAGAACCGGGACCAGATGAATAATCGGTGTGTGTTCGACAGGCAGATATTAGATTCATTTCGAGGATATTGTGTTCGGACAGGTTCAACATGACTGAACCTGTCTGTTGTATCTTTGCCGTCGAAAATCAACAGTATTAATCAAAACCAAAACCATTATGAACTCATTCACATACATCATTTTAGCATTGGTAGTAATCTGCACTATCTGTACCATCATTTTGATGGTCAAGGTTTTCTCCAGACAAGAAACCACATCGGATGTTTCATCAAAAGACTTTGACCGCTTGGAGAGCAAAATCTTGGAAGAGAACAGAAATGCCCGGCAAGAGCTGTCAGACAATATGGGTAAAATGCGTGACGAACTGTCAGGTAACGTTGGGAAGATGCGAGAGGAGATTTCCGGTACGGTGGACAAATTACGTTCTGAATTCACTGAAAATGTGAGCCAGTTAAGGAAAGAATCATCGGAAACTTCCAAAAGCCAGCGAGAGGAGACACAGAAAGTGTTCACGGACTTTCAGACTGCATTCGGCGACAATGTCGCAAAGCTCAATTCCTTCCAAAAGGAAGGCTTCGATGACATGGGTAAGCGCAATAAAGTGTTTGCGGACACCATGGAGTCGAAACTTGAAAACTTGAAGGATACAACCAACATGACGCTGACAAAATCGTTCGAGCAATTCTTCAAAACATTCGATGCCAACACTGACAAATCGGTTGAGGCGCAGAATGCCGGTTTTGAGAAGATGGAGAAACGTCAGTCGGACTTGATCAAGACTACGGAAACCAAACTTGATGCGCTGCGTTCCATCGTCGAGGAAAAGCTGACCACGATGTCCGAGAAGTTTCAGGAAGGGTTCGAGAAGAACACCGAAAAGATGGTGGAGGCTCAGAAGGAGCGGTTTGCCGAAATGGACAAGCGGCAGTCGGACTTGATCCAAACGACAGAGAAACGGTTGGATGAGATGCGGGCGACCGTGGATGAGAAGCTGCAGAAGACCCTGAACGACCGTCTCGGGCAGTCTTTCAAGCTGGTCAGCGAGCAACTCGAAAGCGTCCAAAAAGGGTTGGGCGAGATGAAGAACCTCGCTTCCGATGTCGGAGGTTTGAAGAACGCGTTAACCAATGTCAAAGTGCGTGGCAATTTCGGGGAGCTGCAACTCAAGGCGTTGTTGGAGCAGATGCTGTCTCCTGAGCAATACGATGAGAATGTGGCCACCGTGCCCGGCAGCTCGGAACGCGTGGAGTTCGCCATCAAGTTGCCCGGTAAGGATGATCCCCATGGGTCGGTGTATCTGCCTGTCGATTCCAAGTTCCCCAAGGATGTCTATGACCAGTATGTCGATGCCATAGACACGGGAGATGCTGCGGCGATCAAATCGAAATCCAGCCAGTTCGAGAACACGATATTGGCCATGGCAAAGGACATCAGCACCAAATACATATCCGTTCCCGACACGACCAATTTCGCCATCATGTTTGTGCCCGTTGAGAACATCTACGCCGAGGTCATACGCCGTTCCAAACTCACCCAAGAGCTTAGAGACAAATGGAACGTGCTCGTCACGGGACCGACCACCTTGGGCGCCTTGCTCAGCAGTTTGCAGATGGGCTTTCGCACATTGGCCATTGAGAAACGTAGCAACGATGTCTGGACCACGTTGGGCGCGGTCAAGACGGAGTTTTCCAAATTCGGCGACCTGCTTGAGAAGGCCAAGAAGAACATTGATACGGCTTCCGCGACCATCGAACAACTTCAAGGTACACGTACAAAAGCCATCAACCGTAAACTTCGGGAGGTTGAAGCCCTCCCGACGGATCAAGCGGCTGCACTGTTGCCGGATATGAATGATGAGGGTGTTTTGGATGAGGAGTGATAGCGTTCGTTAATCTCTGCAACTGTCTGAAGAAATATGTTAATTGTCATATTATACAAACTGTAATTTTATGGAATACATTGATACTGGGAAATGTATTTGGTGTAAACTTGAAAAGCCCGTTGTTTCTTTCGGGAAAAAGCCACATATTATCCCGCATGCACTTAATGCAAATTATATTGGAACGGATATTTGTAATAAGTGCAATACTTTTTTTGGCACGAGCACTTCCAACAAACCATCTGTTGACTTGGTTTTCAAAGAAGTATTCAATGCTTTTCGGTTTTTTGGACAAAAATTGACGATCAATTCGTATAAAACATTTAAATCAGTCTATTTTAAATATGAACACAGCAAAAACATAATTACAGTCAAGAATTCTTTTTTAACAACAACACTTACAAGGCAGTTTAAGAGAGGTTTGTTTGAGATTTTTCTTCAATATTACCATGACCAAACTCATGGAGGTAATAATCCGATTTTTGATCCGATAAGGGATTTTGCTCGGTATGATAAAGGCAATTTACGTGTCTACTACCTAAAAGCTGACTATATTCTCAAACCTGTACGTGAAGAAGATATGTTTGTTTTGCCTATGTCAGAAGTGGCTATTGCAGAAGTCTTTTCTTTAGGCATTTATCGTTTTCACTTCTTTGGTCATTTTTTCTATTTAGAGATAATTCCAGAGTTGTTTAACATTAATTCAAAAAAATATTTTCAAGAACAAACAGAGCTTTTGGTAAAAGCACCTAATCTTATGGGTGAGATCATAGAACTAACTGATATTCTTGAAGTCGATATGTTTATGCAACGCTTTCATAAAAGGAAAATTTGTTTCAAAACATCATAACCCATTCAAAAACAGAATGATAATAAGTCAAAATAACCTTCGAATTGTTGACGATCGCTCAATCCGTACTCAGATACCTGAATAAGACTATCAAACTACTTATGGTTATCCGAGAGCTATATGCGTGAATCACTTCTCTCTTATTGGACAAGTTTTGAATCTCCCACTATGCCAACGAATGGGAGTAGCCCTCAAAAAAATATTTTTATGATTAGACGATCTGTATTGAAAATTTCCGTAATTTTGCAAAAATTTCGGTGTAAAATTAATGTGAAAAACTAACTATATGACTATAGCTCAAATATTTGAAGAGGAATATCAGAAAGCAGAGAAAGGTTCGCTAATTTTTGCCTCTGACTTTGCGGATTACAATCAGGATTACATAGGCGACTTGCTTGCTCGTTATTCTAAGGATGGACGGTTGGAACGGCTGGCCAATGGTGTCTATCTGAAGACAACTATCACAAAGTTCGGTCCAGTGTATCCGACTCCTGCAAAGATAGCAGAGGCGATAGCGCGTAGGGACCATTGTCAGGTCCTGATGGCTGGCCTGGCTGCTGAAAACCATTTCGGTCTTTCAACGCAGGTTCCGATGAAAGTGGTGTTCCTGACCAGTGGATCGGCCCGAAAGTTGAATGTAGGCAACACGACCATTGAGTTCAAGCGCGGTGTGCCTAAAAACTTCGCTTTCAAAGACGAAACGATGGCCACGCTTTGTCTCGCCCTGAAAAGCATCGGCAACGGACACGTAACGGATGAACAACGTGCTGTGTTGAAGCGTTTCCTAAAGAACTATCTCCTTGATCACGATATCAAGGATGACTTGAAATTGATGCCACAGTGGATCCAGCGTCTGTTAAACGGGATTGTGAAGGAGGTGGAATTATGACAGCTTGGAAAGATTTGAGCAGGGATGAGCAGGTGGCTGCTTTACAACAGGTTGCTGGAATGATGCATATCTCCCCACAGGCCGTGGAGAAAGACCTATGGGTGACTATCATTCTGCAAATGGTGTTCGCCTTGCCGTTTGCTGACAAATTAGTATTCAAAGGAGGCACTTCGCTGAGCAAGGTATTCGGGATGATTGAGCGTTTTTCAGAGGATATTGACTTGGCAATTGACCGATCATATTTCGGGATAGAAGGTGATCTGACGAAAAAGCAACTTAAACGTTTGAGGAAACTGTCATCAACTTTTGTTCGTGATACTTTATTCAGCGAATTGAGGGATTCGTTGCATCATAATGGATTTGATGAGCTTGAGGTGAAAGCGGAACCAGACGGGGAGGGCGATGCCACCTATCCCGAACCCCGAAAGATATTCATTGAATATCCGAGTTTATTTGGCGAGAGAAATGACTATCTCAAACCGAGAGTGATGTTAGAAGTGGGAGCTCGTTCCCTGTTTGAACCCACGACAAAAGCACAAGTGAGCAGTTTGGTGGAACAGGCATTCCCTGATGTATGTTCTTCCGTGGTGAATCCGATGATAACCACAGCCGTTATAGAGAAAACGTTTTTGGAGAAGGCGTTCCTCTTGCACGAGCTGTTTTCCACCAATGCGGGAATACTGGCGAACAGGAAATCGAGACATCTCTATGATTTGGAGAAGATGATGGATCAGCCCTTTGCTGCGAAAGCTATTGGAAATGATGCGCTTTGGGAGACAATAAGCCATCACTGGCAGGTATTCACGAGTATGAGAGATGTGGACTATACGCCGGATATTCGTGAACGCATAATGTTGGTGCCTCCCCAGAACTTAATGAAAGAATGGAAGGATGACTATGAAGCGATGCGGGGAACAATGGTTTTTGGTGCCTCGCTTGATTTTGAGGCACTGATGGAACGGATGGAGGAGTTGCAGAGGCGATTCAGAGTGAAAAACTCACTGTGAGTGTAAATAACCATCCAAAGTGGTATACTTTTGAATGGCACTTTGGTATATTTTAACGTGGTTATTTACAACCCATCACTTAACTCATCATTTAGTTTATCATTTAGTTTATCATTTCGACTATCAGAAAATTCTTGAGTGAGGTGTTCTATATGTTGAGTCGGGCGACAAGATTGATACGGTCAGCAGCGGCATTCAAACCGTTTTCTACAAACAAAAAGAGCGACATTTTGAACAGATTGGGCAGACTCGGTGCATTTTTGGTGCATTTTTTTAGGTATAAAAAAATCTCATAAGTCTGTTTGTCAATGACTTATGAGAAAATGTCAGCGGAGAGAGAGGGATTCGAACCCCCGGAGGTGTGACCCTCAACGGTTTTCAAGACCGCCGCATTCGACCGCTCTGCCATCTCTCCGTTTTGAGGCGGCAAAAATAGTATTTTTTTCGATACGAAACGCATGGGTGATTCGGAATTTCATTTTTCATCCCAATTTTGTTTAGATTGCTTTTGGCTGTTGGCTTTTAGCTATTGGCTTTCGGCTATAAGTGGCTAATAGTCAACGGGAAAAGGCAATAGGGAATAGGCAATAGGGAATTGCTAAAGTTATTGCTTTTTTGTGATAAATCCTGCTTCGGAGATGTCGTAAACGTCCGATAAGTTGAAACAATTTCGGATATTTTCTTCGGTTAAGACCGCATTGCTGTCACCAAAATGGAGCGCATTTCCACTCTTCAGCAATAGCACCTGCTTGGAGTATGATTTCGCAATCGGCAGGTCGTGCAGAATGATGAGCACCGTGACCTGCTGCTCCTCATTCAACTGCTGCAAAATGTCCATGATCTCGAATTTGTGCGTGACATCGATGTTCGACAACGGTTCGTCCAACAGCATGATACCCGTCTGTTGCGCCATAGCACGGGCGATCATCACCCGCTGGCGCTCACCGCCGCTCAACGACTGCAACAAGGTGTCTCTGTAGTGCCATACGTTGCATTTTTGTAACATTTCCTCCACAATCTCCTTGTCTTCAGCACGTTGCATTTCCCACGGAGTCTGATATGGATTGCGCCCCAACATCACATAGTCGAACACGGAAATGTCGAACACAATATCCTGATACTGCGGTACATACGCAATCTTTCTCGCCAAATCCATCATCTTGTACTCTGGCAGAGATTTCCCGTCCAGTATGATTGTGCCGCCGCTCGGTTGTAACAACCCCACGATACACTTCAGCAATGTGGTCTTGCCGGAACCGTTCGGACCTAATATCGAACAGAAGCCGCCTTGCGGGAAGCTAACAGACAAGTCGTTGAAAATCATGCGGTTGTCGTAGGCGAATGTCAGATCGTTTATGCTGATACAGTCCATGTTTCAAGTTTCAAGTTTCAGGTTTCAGGTTTCAAGTTTCAGGTTTCAAGGATCAAGGATCAAAGTTCAAAGTTCAAAGTTAATGGTTTTTAGGTATCAAGTTTTAAGTCTCAAGTCTCACGTCTTAAGTCTCAAGTCTTACGTCTTACGTCACACGTCTCACTCGAAATAACGCCGTAATTCTTCTGCGCTGAAGATATGTAACGTGGTTTTTCCCGAGGGCGATAGAGTGGGCATGTCGCTTTCGAACAATCTGCGTATCAGCGCTTTCACCTCTTCTTGCGTGCTTGGGACACGCTGGCGGGAGCGTTTTTGACGGGCCAGGCTTTGCGCGATGCCGGAGATTTTGTCGCCTTTGTGTATCACTTGGTTGGTTTGGTATGCGGAAAGTACGTTTTCGATAAGTGCTTGGACGTCACCTTCTTCCTCTTCGTCGTTAGGGGTGGCGTTGACCGCAATATGGGTGCTGTCCATCTTCTCCAAATCGTAACCTAATCGCAGGAAATCCTCCTTCAGCGACATGGCCAAATCCGTTTGTGCAGCGGTGAGGGTGACGGTTTGCGGGAATAGACTCTGCTGAGGTCGTATCGGGGTGTTTTTCAGCGCGTTGACATAAGATTCGTACAAGATACGCTCTTGTACATTGGGTAGGTCGGCTGTCATTACCTGACCGTTCAGTTCGAAGAAGAGATAGCGGCCACCGAAGACGAAGAAGGGAATGTTTTCGGGGATTTCGAGCTCGTTTTTCTCACTTTCCGTCTGGAAATCAACCGTTTGCTGTTTTTCTTTCGGGTATTCCACCTTCTCCACATTCAACTCTTTCAGGAAGTTCTCCCAATCGTTGGAGGTGGGTGTCTCGCGACGGAAATTGCCGCCGCCAAACTGCTGGAACGGGGAACTATGCTTCTTTTCCGGCACTTTGTCGAAGGGATTGTAGTTCGGGTTCGTTCGGATGGTGGGAGCAATAATCTCCTTGTTTTCAGGACGATCCGTGATGATGTCGGGGAAGGAGTCGTCGAAGTCGATCATCGGGGTGAGCGACATGGTGCCGAGGGCTTTCTTCACCGTGGAGTTGAGGAAACCAAAGAAGAGGCGTTCGTCTTGCAGTTTCACTTCCACTTTGGTGGGACTGACGTTCACGTCGATGTTGGCGGGGTCTATTTCCAGAGCGATGAAGTAGGCGGGGTGGGAGCCTTGTGGGATGAGGTCGGCGTAGGCCTTCTCGACGGCGAAATTGAGCAGGTTGTGGCGCACATAACGGTGGTTGACGAACATGTATTGTTCGCTTTTCCGTTTGGCGTTTTCGGGCTTGGCGATGAAGCCGGTGATGCGCATCAGTTCGTGGTCGAGTTCCACGGGGAAGAGTTTGTCGTTGAAATGCTGGCCGAAGATGTTGACGATGCGTTGCCGCATGTTGGAGGCGGGTAGCATGAGGATGAGCTTGCCATTGTGGTAGTATTGGAAGGAGATGTCGTAATGGATGAGAGCAACGCGGTAGAGCTCCTCCTCAATATGGGTGAGTTCCACCTTGTCGGATTTGAGGAAGTTGCGACGGGCGGGCACGTTGAAGAAGAGGTTTTGAACGGCAATGGAGGTGCCGTCAGACGCAGTGACGGGCGCATGTTCTTTGATGTCAGCCCCTTCAATGCGGACGAGGGTGCCCATTTCGTCGGCGGCGGGCTTGGTTTTGAGCTCCACGTGCGCGATCGCCGCGATGGAGGCGAGGGCTTCGCCGCGGAATCCTTTGGTGGAGATGTGGAACAGGTCGTCGGCTTTCCTCAGCTTAGAGGTGGCGTGCCGTTCGAAGCAGAGACGCGCGTCGTTGAATGACATGCCCTTGCCGTTGTCGATGACTTGGATCAGGGTCTTGCCGGCGTCTTTCACCACCAGTTGGATGTTGGTTGCCCCAGCATCGATGGCGTTCTCCAGTAATTCTTTCACGACGGAGGCGGGGCGTTGCACCACTTCACCGGCCGCGATTTGGTTCGCCACCGCATCGGGCAGCAGTCGGATAATGTCTTCCATAGGTTAAAAGGTTTAGAGTTTAAGGTTTAGGGTTTAGAGTTTAGAGTTTAGAGTTTAGGGGATAAAGGTTGGAAGGTTAGGGGTTAGGGGTTAGAAGAATTTCCAGAGGATGAGGGCGAGTACGATGGCAAAGAAAATCATGAAGAGAATGGTGATGGAAGAGTTGTTCTTCTTGTCGGAGGTGTGGTTGCGTTTGCTTTGCCATTCCTCGTGCAGGTTGCGGGCGAAATCGCGGCGTGCGTCGCCTGTGGATTCCTCCTTCTTCGGGTCGTAGAAGCGAGGTTTGTAGTTGAACTGTCTGGGTTCTCTGTTGTTGAAAAACGTGAATGCCATAACTTTGAATTTTGTTTGCAAAAGTACTATTTTTTTCGGTTAGTGTGAGGTGAAGAAAAAACTTATCGTTCCTTGGGTTCTTTATCTAGTGAAGTAGATGTTGATTTTTCCTGTTATGCCCTCTGGAGACTGTATACATTCGCCTACCTTGAACGAAGACCATTCAACAGAGTGAAAATATGTAAGACCGACCAATGGCGTCCGATTTTGTTCGTCGGGAACTATCCATATATCGATAGTTTTTACTTCGTCCACCAACCACGCTGGAATGGTGCACCGTGTTTTCCACTTATCGTAGGACATGTCACAGACGATTTCAAAAGCATCACGCTGTTCCTTGATATGCAGTTCTTTCAAAGGAATAGGATGCCCGCAAAACCTTACTTCACTGACTTTTTCAGAGAAAGGGACGGGCTCGGATGGTATGTCGGCCAGTTTCCGCCAGTCGGCAATCACCGTTCGGATGATGGGCATCTTATCGACAATAAGACGTATGTTACGTTCCCGAACAGCCTTTTCTACAGTTTTGTGGATAGCGTAGAAGTGCTGTACATTGCGGATGGTGTCATCAGAGCAGTTACAATGATAACCACTGGAAAATGGATAGTGGCTTACATCGAAGAATTCCCTGATGGGAGCGTCTAGGACAGGCGGTACATCACTCACGGTGGTGTCCATGCGGGCGGTCAGGATCGCCAAACGGTACATCTCCGACAAGGCAATTCCGATGCTGTCGGGCAAGCGGAGCGTAAATTGTTGCATTTTCACCTTGCCTATTGGCTCAAAGAATAAGCAACCGTTTTTATCCTTCATGGGGGAACCGTCCGGATTATGACGGACTTTCCAAAGCGGGAACGGGGCTTTGCACTCTCGGAGCACGAGCTTGTGGGTCTTATGGTGATAGGAATATCCATAGTCGGTGCCTTCAATGCCTGGTGTGAAAAGGAATGCGAAATCGTAGTCTTGGTCCCCAAAAATCCGCGCCTGTCTGATAGAATCCCATCGGAAAAACAACACCTCAGGGTCTCCTTGCTTCCATTCACGAGTCTTGAAGGCTCGCTGCGCGTAAAGTGTCTGTGCTACAGTGAGGATCAAGCAGGTGATAACCAGCGCGACGCAAAGTGCAGGACTGTTCGGACGTTTTTCGGTAGGCTCCATTGTTTTGTCAAAAGAAAATGCAAAGATACATTTTTAGCGATATGCTTTGTCTGATTCTGTGATGAGAGTTGCCAGTGGCACGCAACTACCAAACAAAATCAATAAAATTCAAAACTTGACTTATATATCAATTATTTGTACCTTTGCCGCGTCGATGAGAAAGAACTTCACGGCGCCGACCAAATTACTTTCGAGATATGAACAACAAACAAGAATGGTTTAAGTCAAAGGTGGAAAAAGTTTCACCTGAAATCATGGCTGAAGTGCAGTTGTCGGCGGGCATCATTGCACGAATAGACAAGATTCTCAAAGAAAAGCACATGTCCCAGCGGGATCTCGCCCGTAAAATGGGAAAAGATGAAGCTGTGGTATCACGCTGGATTACAGGATTCCCGAACTTCACCCTGCGCACACTTTCTCAAATATCCGTAGCTCTCGGCGAACCCCTTATCCGGCTGGCAGAATAACTGTAAAGCGCTTTTTAAGTGGTTATTCCTCAAAACATTCTCAACACTTAAGCATTGGATCAACCCATTCTTACTTTGGTTTGTTGTATATTTCTTTGATAACTATACACTTATATAAAATTTTCACTTTCTGGTCGCACTATCAAAAAAAAGTGTATTTTTGCAACCTCAAAAAAGGCGGGGTAGCTCAGTTGGTTAGAGCGTCGGATTCATAACCCGGAGGTCTCGAGTTCAACTCTCGATCCCGCCACTGAAAGCGGTACAGAATTCTGTGCCGCTTTTTTTGTCCTTTTGAAAAAAATGTATTTTTGCACTTGATAAAAGGGTGTCAAATCAAAATTAGCTTCTGTGTCGCATAAAATCAATAAGCAGACTTTTGCAAAACGTGAACTTCTGAAGATATTTGTTGCCATCTCCGTGTTGTTGGTGTGCAGTGTTATTTACTATTTCTACATCAGGCAAGATGCTTTGCACTCGGCAGAGAAACGGGCGGAGGCCACCTTGAAGGGAACAGAAAAAATGATTCTCATCCGCATGGGGAAAATCGAAACTACTGTGAATGCTATGCGACCAATGGCAGAATACGCCATTGACGATCCCGATGCGATGTACGAAATTGCGCAACACATTACAGAGTCAAGTTCGCGTGTCATGGGTACGTGTCTTGCTTTCATAGAGAACTACTTTCCTGGAAAAGGATACTGGTTTGAACCCTATTATGGATATCAGGAAGGATCTGACACATTGATCTCCAAACAATTGGGTTGCAAGGAGCACGATTACTTCCAAATGGATTGGTTCAAGCAAGGCTTGGTTTCGCCAAACGGTTTTTGGTGTGATCCTTATTATGACAACGCCGGGGGAAAAACGAGCATGATCTCCTACACTATCCCCATTCGTGACACTATGGGCCAAGTAGTGGGGGTAATCAGTGCTGATATCTCCCTCGACACACTCGCCAGTATTATCAAAAGTGTCAATATTTATCCAAATAGTTTCTGCACCTTGGTATCTACAGACGGGAAAGTGCTGGTGGGACCCAAAGCTCATAAAAAAAAGGGCAAATTTCATGTCTTCTCAAAGCAGATTGAAGATAAAAACATGATACTCGCACTGACGATTTACGACTCAGACATGTACAAGCGGTTACGGACGTCCAGTCTTTTTTTCTTACTCATGGCGTTCTCAGGCATTTTCGCGGTTCTCTTTATCTCTTACCAATCCTTGCAGAACCTTTGGAAGCTCAATGAAGTGCGAATGAAGGAGCAACATATCGAAGACGAACTCGCGATCGCCCGTAAAATCCAGCAATCATTACTTCCGTCAGATTTAACAAACAAGAACGCTAAAATAATAGACATCAAAGGTTTGCAAATGCCAGCCAAGTATGTTGGCGGCGACCTGTTCGACTACTATGTGCGTGATAACAAGTTGCTGTTCTGCATCGGGGATGTGTCCGGAAAAGGTGTTCCCGCCGCGCTTCTGATGGCAATTTCCCACAGTCTGTTCCGCACGCTGTCGGCACAAGACGACCGTCCTGAACACATCATGACGGCTCTTAACAATGCCATCAGCGACAACAACCCCGACATCATGTTCATCACTCTGTTTTTGGGAGTCATGGACTTGGATACGGGAACGGTGAGCTATTGTAACGCTGGGCACAACCCTCCGATTATCGTCCGGAGCGGTCGCGCGGAATATTTGGACACGGAACCTTCTCTGATTTTGGGCGTGGAACTTTCTGCGGAATATACCGTAAAAGAGTTGACATTGGCTTCAGGTGATGCGTTGTTCCTTTACACCGACGGCCTGACGGAGGCTGAAAACGCGGAAAAAGAAGTTTTCGGAGAGGGTCGGGCGTTGGAAGCCGCCGCTACTTTCGGCACCCAAACGGCTGAGCAGCAGATAGAGCAAATGCACCAGGCGGTGCGTGTATTCGTCAATCATGCCGAACAGAGCGATGATCTCACCATGCTCTCCATCCGCTATGTTCATGCCGACAACACACTCGTTATGGAAAACCGCATCGAGGAGCTCGACAAACTAGAGCCTTTTTTGAGCCGTTTCTTTGAGCAGGAAAGCGTGGATATGTCGCTGTTGCCGCAACTCGACCTCGCATTGGAGGAGGCGGTCACCAACGTCATCATGTACGCCTATCCCGAAGGCGAAAAGGGCACAACGGAACTCACATTAGATATGGTGGATGGTCGTATTCATGCGACCCTCTGCGACTCTGGTCTGCCGTTCGACCCTCTGCAGCGTCCGGAGGTCAATCTTGATGTTTCATTGGAAGAACGGCAAATCGGCGGTCTCGGCATCCACCTTATCAAAGAGATTATGAGCGAGGTCAGCTATGAATATAAAGACGGCAAGAATGTGTTGAAAATGACGTATTGCTAACCCCGCAATCGTCACGCGCACACGGGCTCGGGGCGCAGCGTGGCACAGCGGTTGATGATGTCGTTGGCGCGTGCGAAACCGGCATCGCACACATTTCTCTCTTTAGCGCCGTCATAGCCCATAAACAAGTGCATGGTTTCGTAGCCGGCATTTATGAAGTTCAACAGTGTGCGGTCGCGTTTGCCGGCTGCTTCTCTGTATTTCTCAATTGAGGGTCTGCTCACTGGAATAAGCCATCGCGCCCGCGACGGGAGTGCGCAAGTTCTGCTTGGTCCAGCAGTGACCGGAAACTCCCAACACCTCATAAGAGATGTTCGCCTGGTCGCCCAAATGATGCGGACAGACAATCAGGAAGAGCTTCCGAAGCAAATCGTAATTGTAGATGCCACCGTTCACGAGGTAAATATACTCCACATGTGATTTCGTTTGAGGTCCGAGGACAAAATCGTGATCGGCTTGCGGCGGGTTGTTTTCCAGATAAGGTGCATTATAGGTAACCACGTCATACACGGAGTCAACCATTAACTGCGCCTGCTCCACGCCAAGGGAGAGCTCATAGTTGCCGGTTGCAAAACGTTCGGCAAACGGTTGCCCCATGACGGCTGAAAGATGGCCGTCCGCCGTGGTGACGCCTGAGGAAAACAGTGTGCGTACGGTCTGCGGCTGCGCACACAAAGTAGCCGCAGACATACCGCACAATAATAAAAAAGTAACAATAAAAAAGCGTTTCATAAAGGTATATAAATATAAATCTTCTTTACGATTTTTTTGAAAAATATCAACAGCGTTTTGTATGAGATGTTGAAAAACAAGGGGATGTTCTTTTTTTCTCTTTTAATGGTCAAATTTATTAAACATATTCTATGCTTTTCGAATAAAAAATTGTATCTTTGCAGCTTAAAAAAATCTGTAGAGAATGGGGCGATGAGGGGGCGATGAATTGATGAAAGATGATAATATTAATATAATATAGGTGAAAGTTGACAATATTAATACAAAACCCCAAAGAATATGGACATTACAATTACAGAAGCAGGCAATCAAATCAATGCCACATTTGACGGGAGATTAGACACCGTTGCTGCACAGCAGATTTCTGAGACCATCACCCCGCTGCTTGAACATGCGGATCAAACCATCGTTCTCGATTGTGAGAAAATGCCGTTTATCAGCAGTTCAGGACTTCGTATCTTTTTGAAAATCAGAAAGGAAGTGGAAGCGAAGGGCGGCAAAATGCTGTTGAAGAATATCTGTCCCGATGTGATGCAGGTCTTCAAGATGACCAAATTAGATGGTGTTTTTGAAATCCAGTAACAATGCATAAGTTTCATTTTAACGCTGCACGGTGGTTATTCCTGTTAGCCGCCGTGTGTGCGTATTCCGGATTATTGGCACAGGTGGCGGACAATGAATTCACGATTGACGCCAAATTGAACACCCGTGGAGAGATTCGCGTGGGTGGATATGACGACGCGGATGGCGAAGGACAGGAAGGAAGAGCCCATTTTATCATGGGGCAGTATCGGCTCAACCTCGGATACAAGCGGTCCGACTGGTTGGAGATACGTCTCTCACCGCAGTTCTCCGGCGTATGGGGACAGGCGGGCGGCACTTTGAATCTCTCTGAAGGCTGGCTCACGATGAAACACAACAAGACCGGTCTTTTCACCAAAATAGGTCGTCAAACTCTTGAATACGACGACGAGCGTATCTTGGGTTACGATGACTGGACCATGACCGCGCCCACCCACGACGCCATCAAACTAGGTTTCGAGGGTTACGGTCACAAAGTGCATCTGATCCTCGCCTACAACCAAAATGCAGAAAACATTTCCTCCGGTATCACCTACTATTCCGATGGAATACAGCCCTACAAGACCATGCAGACCCTTTGGTACCACTACAACACTCCGAAAAACTTCTTCGGCATCTCCTTGCTCGGCATGAATATCGGAGTGCAAAGCAAGAAATATGATGAGCCTAACAAAACTTTCTTCCAACAAATTTTCGGCACATACCTGAACTTGAACCCCAGCATTGTCAATGTGGAAGGCTCCTTCTACTACCAAATGGGCAGAGAGGAACACGGAATCAAGCTGAACGCCTTCATGGGAAGCGCTAAGGCCACCGTCACCCCCAATGACATCTACAACCTTTACACTGGTTATGATTACCTGAGCGGTGACAATTACCCCGTCACGACAAATGGCAATTTGGGCCTTATTTTCCATAAAGAGGCGCGGGCATTCACCCCCTTGTTCGGTTCTCACCACGATTTTTACGGTGCCATGGAATTTTTCTATTTTGACAACTATGCGCACAACTTCTCCCCCGGTTTGCAAAACCTCTATGTCGGTGGCAACGTCAGCCCCGTCCCGGGATTGACCATCAACGCCGCCTACCACTTCTACGCCATCGCCGCCGACCTTCAATACGCTCAAAAAGAATTGAACAAAGCATTGGGCCATGATGTTGACCTCGGCGTGTCCTACTCTTTCGCGAATTTTGTCAAACTGTCGGCAGGCTACTCCTACATGCGCGGCACCGAGACGATGGAAATCCTCCAAAACACCACCGACAAGCGCCGTCTGCATTGGGGCTGGTTGATGCTGACCGTCACCCCGACTTTCTTCACCACCACGTGGAATGATAAGAAGAAGGTTTAAGGTTGAGGGTTTAAGGTTGAGGGTTTAAGGTTGAGGGTTTAAGGTTGAGGGTTTAAGGTTTAAGGTTTAAGGTTGAGGGTTTAAGGTTTCAAATTTCACGGATTTGGAGGCTGAGAAGAAAAAATTCATCGAACCTTTCCAACTGCATGGTGGCAGGCTGTTTCATACCAAAGTGATGCGTGCGCGGCGTACCGCGTCTTTTTTTTTGTTAAAAACTTTTTTTATGAAAATAGGGGAAAAAGTGTATTTTGGCAACTGCTTCTTTGACAAGAAGCTTATTCAATATTAACAATTAAAAATACTGGAAAAAGGTGAAAAAAATATTTTGTAAATCTAAGAAATAAACGCTTGTCAGATACAAAAAATACCGCTTCATTCGAAAATGAAGCGGTATTTTTTTTGTACAAAAAGGTAAGCTCACCGGATTATTTCCGGATGATGGGCATGGAGACCACGCCGTTGGCGGTGAACACCTTCGCGAAGTAGGTGCCCGTGGCGAGTGCGCTCACGGAAACTTCTGTACGGCTGTCGTTCACGGTCACCGTGTTCATCAACTGTCCGTAAATGTTGAACAACTCCACTTTCTCAATCATGAGATTTTCGTCTTTTGCACTGATAGTGACGTTGTTGACGGCAGGATTCGGATAGACGATGAGGTTGTCGCGCAGCTCGTATTGGTTGATACCCACAGGATCGTAGTCATACATGGCAATGGCACTGTTGTTCATGCCCTCTTTCATGGCGATGGCCTTGACGAGGTAGTGAACGTTCAAATGGAACGGAACGCCAGAAGTATATTCATAGCTGCTCTCATCAGGATCTGTGCCGTCAATAGAGTAGTAGATGGAAGCACCTTCCGTTTCGCAAGTAATGGTCATGCGGTAGAATTCGCCGTCACGTTGCATGTGGATGACAGGCGTAGCAACAGTTTCTAACGTGCTGATAATAATGTCGTTGTTGTCGCGAGGATAAATCTGATAACCATAAGAGGTTGAATAGCTGACAAAACCAATGACATCAGCGTGGTCGCCGGCAGAAATCTCCAAATCAACCGTGTTGAAACGGTCGCGGATGGACATGGTGTCACCGTTTTGCACAAAGGTCTCAGCATCAATGAATTCCACATCATTCAGGCGCACTAACTTGGATTCATAAACTGTAGCATAATCGTTGATGACGTTGGAAACGGTAGCAACGGTAGGCATGACCGTCACTGGCGTACCCGTGGCTGCGTTGGCGTTGTGAGACGGGATCAGTTCCACCATGCCGTTGTAAAGTTGGTAGCTGCCGAAGATGCCTCCCTCAATGACATCGCCCTCGTTGTAAGTGGTGGTGATGACCCCGGCGTTGTCGTAAATCAGCAATGCGGCGGAGTTGTCCTCCACAAACATATAGTGTTCGCTACGGAAAACAAAGGTGACATCGCTCATAATCTGTTGTGCGCTGTTGGAGGCATTGGTCTTGAATGCGGCAATGTTGGCCACTTGCTCGGGGAAGGAGATGGTGGCGCTGGACACGAAGCTCGGGGTCATACCCGTCTTCCACGCTTTGGCCTTGATGGTCGTCGTATTGCTCACTGTGAACGGTGCACTGTAAATCGTTGAATTCTCGGTAGGTACGCTGCCATCGGTGGTATAGCGGATCACAGCATCGGCATCGTCACAGGAGATGCTCACTGTCTGCGGCTCGTAATAGATTCCTTCGTTCGGGGTAATCACCGGAGCACTGACGGTCGTGGGTGTGATACCCAGAATACCATAGACCACCACGCTGTCGATCACCACACGGGAATTAGCCGTCGGAATGGGGTCTGGAACCACAATCGTGAATTTCAGACGGACATAGTCGTAAGCGCCGGCCTCATCTACCACATAGTCGAAGTTCTGTGCCACAGAAGACAAAGCGAACGTCTCGCCGGCAGAATAGGTGCTGCCACCGTCAACGGAGTGTGAAACCTTGACGTTCAAACCGTTAGAATTAGTGGCTGTAAACGTGACATGCGTCACATTGCGCAGGTCGAAGTTGCTATAGGTATAACCGATATTGTCTGGGTTAGCTTTGTACCAACGCATCTGCATAGATTGCGCATCGACGATAGCATTGTTGGTGGACGGTGTGCCGTAGTAGGTGCCCCATTGCATGTTGTCCGGACCGGTGAATGCAACCGTTGTATTATTGTAAACCGTGGAGGCAACAAAGCCTTCTTCAGCCTCAAAACCAACCGTATAGATGACAGTGTCGAGAGGTTGAGGTGCCGGCGGTTCATTGATGATGTAAGTACCCGTCGTTATCTCACTGTTTTCCCAATCTGCTTTCACGGCGATAGCCTTCACTGTGTAAGTTCCGGGGATGTTGAGGGCGACAGGCATGGTGTAAGCGGCTGATGCAGCGGTGGGTTCGGTGCCGTCGGTCGTGTAGTGGATGGTGGCACCGGCCACGGAGCAGCTCATGGTCACCGTGACAAGTGTGTCCTCGCCGTTAGCAGGATCCAAAACCGGTGCGGGCAGTTGCGCAGTGGCAGTCAACTGAACGATTTCATCGATCGTTCCTACAAGAACATGCAGAGATGCTGTCGTAGGCTCAGTACCGTCGAAAGTGACCGTGACCACGGTGTTGGTGTTGGTCGGGACTGTTTCAGGGCTGACAGTGAAATGCGTGTTGGTATTAGAGAGGGTAATGGTGGGATCGGAGAAGTTGGCACTGCTGACGGTGAACTGTTGCGTCAGTTGGGTGCTGGTGAAGTTCAATGCGTTCGTGCTGACGGACAAAATCGGTTCGGAAGAGACCGTATAGACTGCCGTAGCGGTTTCGCTTGCGAACCAGTCTGTCTTGAACGCTTTTGCTATTACGGTCGTGGTGGTGGTCAATGTGACAGGTGCCGTGTAGAGTGTGGAATTCTCAGTCGGATTGGAGCCGTCAAGGGTGTAACGGATTTCCGCACCTTCGGTCGCACAAGCAATGCTGAATGCAACACTGTCGGCGTAAGCACCTGAAGCGGGGGTGAATACGGGTGTCGCCACGGTCGGGGCGGTGATGGTCACCTCCAAAGTGCTCACGTTGCTGTTCTGATAGTACGGTTTCACCGCGATAGCCTTGATAGTGCTGGTGGTCGTGACATTGAACGGGGCGGTGTAGAGTGTGGAAGCGTCTGTGGGCTCGGTACCGTCTGTGGTGTAATAGATGCTTGCGTCTTCATCGGCGGTGATGGTCACTTCGGCATTGAAGTAGAAAGTGTTGTCGCCTTCGGCTTCGGAACCGGCAGCGGTGATAGTGGGTGCACTCTGTTCAGGCGCCACAACGGTGAAAGCTGCACTCACACTCACTGCGGGAGAAAGTGCGTTGGAGTCCATGTCCACCAAGGAAGCGGTGAAAGTATATTCACCGGCAGGCATCGGTGAGAGCGGGAAAAGCGGAATGATGTTCATTAAACTCTGATTCAGATACATGACCTCCACTCCAGGTATGAAAGCAGAGAGGAAATTGGATTCGACTTTCAGGTAGCCATCCGTGTCCAATGTGAAGTTTTGGATGTCAATGCCAATGTGAAGGGTGTCTAAAGTGCTGTAAACGGCACCGCTTGCGGGCTCATTGATAGTGAGGGAAGGAGTGAGCACCGGGGCTTGCGTCGTCAAATCCTGATTGTTTCGAGGATAAATCTGGATAGTTCCATCATGGATAGCCACAAATCCCGTGAGATTCAAAGTTGAACCAGCAGCGATGGTTGTGTCAATGCTAAAACGGTTGAATAATTTAACCGAATCATTACCTTGGAAAACAAACACCTCAGAACCGGAAAAACCGTACGGGAAAGTGACATTTTCAAATGTGACCAATTGCGCATCGTAAGCAGCATAGTTGTTTATCAGTTGGCTAAAGGTCAAAAGCGTAGGAACAACCGTACCGGTGTTAGGTGCTTGAGAAGCCTCGTACACAATGTTCTGCATCTCAACCTGATCATGGTACACTGATTTCGTTCCCATCAAGTTGGCAATTTGGTCGCCCTCTACAAAAGCATTAGGGATATTGGAATTGCCATACAGAAGAAGGCTAGCAGAAGCGTCTTTTACATAGGTGTATCCGCCGGAGCCAAACACGAAGGTCACATCATTATCAATCATATAAGAAGTTGATCCATTGGGTAACGCTTTGAATGCTGCCAAGTTAGCCACCGTCTCAGGAAATGTGTAGGTGGCGGAAGTGATCAAACTGTTGGCATGGCCGTTCGCCGTAGCCATAGCCTTCACTGTGGTATTCTGACTGATAGAGATGGGCGAAGTGTAGAGGGTGGAAGAAGTAGTGGGCGTAGTGCCATCCAGTGTGTAGTAGATGGAAGCATTATCGGTAGAGGAAGAGATCTCTACGTTAATAGGGGAGGTATAGAGTCCTGCGGCGGGAGAAAAAGTAGGTTGCGCCGTGGAAGGCAGACCACCTGCCTGTGTGATCGTTACATTGTCCAAAAAGAAGCGGCCTCTTGAGGCTTGTTTGCCTTCAAATCTGATATGAGAAGAACTCGTACCGCCGCTCAATGGTAAAGTGAAATGATTGTAACTGCCGTAGCTACCATCGTTTTGAAGTCCAGAGACCGGATAACTTGTATCGTCTAAGTAAACAATAAAGGTAGTGGAATCGTGATACCAAGCTTCAGCATCAAATTCCAAAATAAAGTTGCCACCGTCGCCAGACAGATCAATGTTAGGAGTCTGGATCCAGCCTTTAGTAGTACTTGTACCAATCCTAACTTTTCCATAGCAAGCAAAAACTTTATTGCCTGTCCAACCAGGTTGTTGTGTAAAATTATCCAACGAGGTTTGAATGGCTTGGTTAGTTGAAGAATCTGCGAATCCAGAAAAATCTTCACTAAAAACAATGGTTTGTGCGTTCACGCCAATAATACAGTAGAAGAGCATCATCAGCACGAAGCAACTTTTCATAAGTAAATTCTTTTTCATATTTTTGATTTTTAATTATTTGAATTTCAGATATTTATTGTTTCTTAAAAGATGTACTTTGAAAGTGCAAAGATACATTTTTTATATTTGGTTTAGGAGGTTAGAAGGTTCAAAGTTCAAGGTTCAAGGTTCAAGGTTCAAAGTTTCAGGTTTCAAGTTTCAAGTTTCAGGTTTCAAGTCTTAAATCATAAGTCACACGTCATACGTCAAAAACTCCTTCAAGTCACAAATTCTCAACATCTGTTGCAGTTTTTCATCGGGCATTTGCATGAAAACGGCGAAATAGTGCCATAGTTCTTTCAGATTCGCCAGTGTGCCGGATTCTCCGCGGATGGGTAATAAATCATCGATAAGATTCTGATAGAAAGCGAGAAAACGACTGTTCTTGTCGCCAACTTCTTGACCTTTAATCTCTTCTGCCAAAAACGGATTTTGAAGCAACCCGCGACCTAACATCCAAGCTTCCACATTAGGAAATCGTTCAGAGAGTGCCAGATAGTCTTCTTTGGTGAAAATATCGCCGCTATAGACGATTTTATGATGGGTTATGCTGCAAAATTCCTCAAATATGTCCCAATGTGGTTTTCCTTCGTAGATTTCATCGCCCAAACGAGGATGGATGACCAGGAAATCCAATGGATAAGCGTTCAGCCGTTGCAGTAAAACGCGGCCTTCGTCGGGGTGATGCAGCCCGAGGCGCATCTTCAAGGAAACCTGAAACGATGTTTGTTCGGTGATGGCCGCCACCATTCGTTCGATTGTGTCGGGGTGGGGCATGAGCCCGCACCCGCGCGTGTGTCGCACGACAGGGGACGAGGGACATCCGATGTTGATGTTAAAATGCTCGTACCCAAACTGTTCGTGCAGCATGTTCATCGTGTCCACGAACTGTTGAGGTTGGTTGCCCATGAGTTGCGGGGTGAGTGGAAGGGCGGTGTTGTTTTCCGGAAGGATGTCCTGCCACACTTTCGGGCGGAATTTTCCGGCGGACTGCACGGGGAGGAATGGGGACATAAAAAAATCTATGCCGCCAAAATGACGGCATAGTGTGTTTCTGAATGTACGGGAAGTGATCCCGTGCAGAGGGGCTAACCAGAGTTCCGGTGCCATTAGCGAATCACCACTTTCCGGGTCTTTTCAGAACCGTTCACGTTGAAAGTCAGCATATAAACGCCGGCAGGATACTTTTTGACGTCCAAGCTGGTTTTGCCTACCGACTTGCCGGAATCCAGCGTTCTGCCCGTCAAATCGCGCAACGACCACTGGTATTGTTTGTCGGTGTTTGCTTGGAAATAAAGCACGTCAGAAGCCGGGTTGGGATATACGGTTTCGCGCTCCGTCTCCACAACAGGAACGGCCACCTCTTGCATCAGTTTGACATCATCCACATACAGAATTGAACCACCGCCCATGCTGGTGGAAGAAATTATCACAATCATGATGGAGTCGCAAGCGGTGCCGGGATCGTCAAAATTGAGTGCGATTTGCTGATAACCGTCAGGATTCAGAGAACCGTAAGTGTTATAAGCATAGCTCACGGGAGTGCCGTTTTGCTTGGTCATAGCCAAGACTAGCATTTCATCCTCATCCACAGGTTGATACTTGACCCACATCGTCACGGCTCCTGGCGTTTGTGTGCAAGGAATACCGGGCGCGAAGATTTTAGCCAAGGATGTCAGTGATGACAGGTTATCGGGATCGAAGCCTGCGCCTGTGGTGTCCTGGATGGCTTGTATGATGGCCATAATATCCTCTAAAGGAATAGAAAAGCCTTCAGATTCGCCGACTTGCAGAATACCGGGAAGCGGAATGGTGTATCCGAGGTTAGGAATCGTGAAATCGGCAGATTCTAACTTTATAGCGTAATTGCCATTATGGGAGTCAGTGGTTTGGGACCCGAAATTCACCTCTACGGGAATATTGACGAAGGAGGTGATGTAGCCATGAAGACCAGCTGTCCAACCCACCGCTTTTCCGTATGACCACGTTTCAAAATCTCCGTTGGTGATGATGTTTTGTGCGTTCAGAGTCGCAAAACTGCTTAAAATCAATAAAAATGCTAAAACTTTTTTCATATTCTTGAACTTATATCATCATGAATTTACAACACCGTTATAGATCCCTTATGCGAGGAGGATACGCCCTCGTAGTCGGTGATATGGAGCGTGTAAGTGAAGGTGGAGCCGACCATCAGCTTGCCGTTGACAGAACCGTTCCATTCGAAATCTTTGTTGGTGGTATGGTAAACCACTTCGCCATTGCGGTTGAAAACCGTGAACTCCAGCTCTTTGATGAGGCTTCTTTGCGGAATGTAGAAGTAGTCGTTCATGCCATCTAAGTTGCTGGGCGTTATGGTGTTGGGAAGATTCAGGAAGGGTTTGCAAGCTGGGATGGTGATGGTGTTGGTCGCGGAACATCCGTCTTCATTTTGAATCTCCACAGAATAGGTGCCAGGGGCTGTGATGGTAATGGAAGGCGTCGTTTCGCCGGTGCTCCATTTGTATTGGGCGATGTCGTCTTCTGATTCGGCGGAGAGGGTGGTGGTGAAGGCATCACAATAGTCCAAATCGAAGGCGATTTCCACCTTGGGCTTGCGCACAATCAAGGTGACATCGACAAGGCTGTCGCAGCCGTTCCAAGCCAGTGTTTCGTAATTGACACGGCGGGTGCCTTCTGTGGACCAGGTCTGAGTTTCTCCAAAATATTGGGAATCATAAACGAACGGCAGTTTTTCCTCGCAAGTGGAAACTGTATCCGTCGCAGAGGAGTTCTCCGTAGCCGTCATGTCCAGGTGGATGACTTTTTCTATCGTATCGACGCAGATTCTGGCGGAGTCTTGGATAATGATCCTAATAGTAGCCTCGCCAGTTTCTGATATCGTGCTGTTGTCAAAGGTCAAGACGGGATCGAGGGTGTTTTCTGCGAAGGGAATGAACGCATTGTTGTCACGTCTTTTCACCAGCCACTGGATGAGTTGCGTTTGTTGTCGGACGGTGTCTTCCGTGCCACCTTGTTGTGTGGGCGGGGTGATGACGAAAATATCACTGGAGTCCATAAAGTGAACCGTCAGGTCGCAATTGTTGAACAACTGCTCATATCCGAAGTCGGCATCCAAGTAATAGGATTTGATGTGTGCTTCGTAAACGAAGGGGACGCCCGTGTAGGATTTCATCTCGCAACGGTAATAAGGCCAGATTCTAGCCAGGTTACGATCCAAGGAGACTTTATAAATGGTGCCGCTGATACCCGGTTGGTCGAAGTCGAGAATGCGGTTGCAGGCATCCAGAGAGTCGTAGCCGTAGTGCCATTCGTAGGTCTGTTCCAGGAAGCCCCACGGCACGGAAAGTTGTACAGGTTCTTCACCACATGCATCCACGTGGATGTCGCCGGGGATCATTTTGGCGGCGAAGAGGCAGTAAGCCCAGTGATACATAGCGCCGCATGCTCTGACGCGGATACGCAACTTTACGGATTTTCCTTGAGCGGCATAGTCGCTCAAATCGAAAGCGACAGGCTTGTATTCAAACCAACCCACATCGTAAGAGGAAAGTCCGCTGCTCTGGCTGGGCGGGCATTTACGGAACGGGAAGGTCGTGGGAGTAGCTTCAGGGAATGCCCAATAATAGGTGGTGATACCATTTTCGTCAGGAGCCGTGTGCGTGTCTTGAGCGGAATTACTACCACTGGGCACAGCCAGGAAACGATTGTACGGCCAAGCCGTGTTGATAGTGCCGTTAGCCCGTTTGTAGTAACCACTCGGAATCAGTTGCCCCGTCACACCATCAATCACCTCGATGTAAAATCTGGGGTTGTAACTGGCTTCATGGTAGGAGACATCTTCCTCAGCAAAAGAGAAATAGACCAGCAACGTGCTCTCCCCGGGTTGAGGATAGAACCAGTATTCCAGCTGAGAGTTGTCGGCGCAAGGGGTGCAACCGTTGGAACAGTTGTTGCATCCCACCATGATTACCGTGTCCAAAGTCTCGCTTGAATTACCTGACCAAGAGATAGGCAGGTAGTTTTCGTGCGGGTAGGTGTTGCCCACTTGGTAGCAACGACAAGGGTCGGCGGCCTGAGTGGTGATCAGTTTGTGTGAGTAGTATCCGTTATAGGAACTGATGCCTGACGAAGATTCAAAACTGCTCAGGGAAGAGGAGGTGGAGGCCCGGACGTAGTGGTGGTTCTGGAAGTCCAACGTCATGAAGTTCAGTGGCCCTTGGGCGGGTGTCCATGGGGCATATTGTGCCATGCCTAAACTGACAGATAAAAAGCAAATGACTGCGAAAAAAGCTATCTTTTTCATAATTTCAAATTTTTCATCTTTTACACCCTAACGAAAAAAACGCCTGAACGTTGCAAACAATTTTCATTTTTTTCTTAGGTCAAAAATCATTTTTCTTCTCCGCCGCGAAATTACAATTTTTATTCTTATGCTTCGCAAAAAAATATTTTATACCTTTGCCGCCGCAAAATCTAAACCTAAAGTATGAAAAAACCAGATATTCTTGTCATCATTATTATTGTTCTTTGCTTGCTGCCATTCTTCTTGTTTGACAGCGTTTATGATGCGTATTGCACAGCAAATCAGCGTTTTCCGTTATGGATGGCCTTTTTGAAATTCGGCATATTGGCTACGTTTGGGGAGATGTTGGGATGCCGTGTGAGAACGGGCGAATATTACCATAAAGGTTTCGGCATTGCTCCGAAATTTGTCATTTGGGGACTTTTGGGTATGTGGATTGCCTTGGCGATGAGTGTTTTCCGTCTCGGCATCCCTGCGTTCATGGAGCGTTATGCAGCCTTCAGCGGTGTTTCCGCCGCCATGGCAGGCCCGATGTCGTGGCTGAAACTCCTCGGCGCCTTCTGCATCAGCGTGATGATGAACACCTCCTTCGCGCCCGTCTTCATGACCGTGCACAAGATCTCCGACATGCACATCAGCGAGCACGGCGGCGCCTTCTCCGCGCTCTTCAAGCCCGTTGATGTGAAACGTCACATCTGCGAAATGGACTGGGGTGTGCAATGGGGCTTCGTCTTCAAGAAGACCATCCCGATGTTCTGGATTCCTGCCCATACGCTCACTTTCTGTCTGCCGCAAGACCTCCAAGTGCTCTTCGCCGCCTTCTGTAGCGTCATCCTCGGACTGTTCCTGTCCATCGCTGCGAAAAAAGGGAACTAGCTGTTGGCCGTTAGTCGTTCGCTTGCGAGAAACTAATGCTTTGAGACGTGTGACGTATGACGTGTGATGTGTGATGTGTGACTTGTGACCCTCGACACCTTGACCCTTGACCCTATACTATTAACCTTCTAACCTTCAACCCCTTAAACCTTCAACCCTAAACCCTAAACCTTAAACCAACCCCAAACCAACATGTATTTTATCATTTTCATCGTATTAATGGTCGCGAGCATGGTCATCCAAAAGACCTTGACCTCGCGCATGGAAAAATATTCCAAAGTCCCGCTCAGCAGCGGGCTCTCCGGCAAGCAAGTGGCCGAGAAGATGCTGCGTGACAACGGTATTTATGACGTGCAGGTGACCTGCACCGGCGGTTATCTCACCGACCACTACGACCCGACCAAGAAGACGGTCAACCTGAGTGAAGGTGTCTATGAGGGTCGCAACATCTCCGCCGCTGCCGTCGCTGCGCACGAGTGCGGACACGCCGTGCAGCACGCCACTGCCTACCGCTGGCTCACCATGCGTTCCAAGCTGGTGCCCGCCGTGCAATTCGGTTCGCAATTCTCGACATGGATTCTGCTGGCAGGTATCGTCCTCTTAGGATTTACCCAGTATTTAGGACAATGGGTGCTGCTGATTGGCATTGCTCTTTTTGCATTGACCACCATCTTCTCCATCATTACCCTGCCTGTGGAGTACAATGCTTCCGAACGTGCCGTCGCTTGGCTCGACGAGCAGGCCATCACCACTGGCGAAGAGACCGTTATGGCCAAGGACGCCCTCAAGTGGGCCGCCCGCACCTACCTCATCGCCGCTATTTCCTCGCTGGCCACCTTGTTGTACTATATCTCCATTTACATGGGAGGAAGAAGGGATTAATTCATAATTCACAATTCATAATTCATAATTGGAATGAAAAGAATCGTAACATTATTAGTTGTTAACCTGTTGGTTTTAAGTGTGTTTGCGCAGGTGCAGGTTTATCCTTTGGGAAATTTGCCGGAGAAGGTGAAATATACGGGTTCCGTGACATATGCGCTTCCTTCCACTACGTTGAAAGTGACGGTTTCCGTCTCCAAAGTGCAGGATGTGCGCGGCTATTTCGCGGATTATGCCGAAAGTCTGCTTGGATTGACCAATATCATCCAGCAGAACAGCACCCATTACTTGATCAATTCTGTGGAGATCGAACCTTTGAAAACGCCTGATATGACTGAAGTTTACAGGGCTTTCACCTCCAACGCTGTACTTGCTGAATCTATGAACAAAGCTCCTCTCACTGCTCATGTGGCTTTCCCAGATGGGTATTTAACAGCCTATCAAACGCATACGGCATCGCTCCCTGAGTTCTTCAAAAACTATGCGGACATTTCGTACACACAACAGCAGGAGACGTTTGTAGATACTAAAATCATTGACGGTGTCGTGACGCAAGTGCCTGCCAATCATACGAAAACGGTCTCCAAGAGTTTTGAGAACAAAGCTCGTGAGGCTGCCGATGCCATCATGAAGAGCCGTAAAGATCAATACAATCTGGTTGCGGGCGAGCAGGAAACTCCCTATACGGGAGAGGCGTTGGCCATCATGCTTTCGGAACTTAAAAATTGGGAAAGCAACTACATGAGCCTTTTCACTGGTGTCTCCATCGCCGACACGATCCAGTATGTGTTCTATTTTACGCCAAACAGCAAATTGGAGCAGATGACGGCGTTCTATTTTAGTGAGAACAAAGGACTTAACCCGACGGAAGGTGCCGCTGCGAATGCTTATACGCTGAACTTTAATCCTCGCTACCCAAAGATGTTTGAAGTGGCGGAATGGTATTTTCCGCAATCAGGTTTTTTGACGCGCAACAGGCAACCCGTGCACGTCACCCTGTCGCACGACAAAAAGGTTCACGATTTCGGTGTTGTGAACATGTACCAAGCGGGAAGCACTTTTGTGGTACAACCTTCCGCAAAAGAGCCCTTCGACATAAACCAAGTTGGCATTGTGTTTTAGCTTGACGTATGACGTATGATTTGTGACTTGTGACTTATGACTTATGACTTATGATTAGTGATATAGACTAGATTCTTGACCCTTGACCTTCGACCCTAAACATTAAACTCTAAACCCTAAACCCCAAACCTTAAACCTTCATGCAAAGAACCCTAATTTCCATCCTTGCCCTCGTCCTCGTTTTCTTCACTGGATGCCAGAAGATGGAGCAGAATAAGCTCAATCGCCAGATGAAGAAGATGGCCAAAGTCTATTTAGAGCAAGAGGAGGTAAAAAATTATAAAGATTTGGCCATTACGTGTGTCGATACCATCACGGAGTTCAGTTATGCCAAGTTGACCTCCGAATTGTTGGGGAATATGGAAGTGATGTACGAACAGATGTATTGGGACGAGTCGGAAGATTCGACCAAGCGCGAAGTTATTGGTTTGTACCTCAATGAGATACGTCGGACAAAAGCGGATTTTGAGGATTTGATGGACAACGGTGATTTGCAGACCGAGGGCATTCTGCTGTATATGGTTACGGGTACTTTCCAGCTGGATGGCCAAAAGCAGGATATGATGTTCTTGGTGAACCCGGATAAGAAATCGCTGCATGAGCTGGATCCGTTCGGCAACAATCTGTTATATAAGGACGAAGAGTGATGTTTCCCTGGGGCGATGAGCGGCGGTTTAACGCCTATAGCCGCTATTGCAGAGCGCATTACGGCGGCAGAATCCAGAAACTGCCGGTGGATGCGGGTTTCTCCTGTCCCAACCGTGTGAGTCGCACGCAAGGCGGTTGCACCTATTGTGCCAACAGTGCCTTTTCTCCATCTTATCTTGCTGATAAAGAAGATGTTGCTTTTCAATTGGAGCGCGGTAAAACCTTCTTTCAGAAAAGGTATCCCAAGAATAAAGGTTATTTTGCTTATTTTCAGGCATATACTAATACAAATGCACCTGTTGAGGTCCTTCGGCGAAAGTTCGAGGCGGCTTTGACCGTGGCTGATATTAAGGGACTTGTCATTTCCACCCGTCCTGATTGTCTGCCGGAAGAGGTGTTGGATTACCTTTCCGAGCTGAACGAGCGCACACACCTGACGATGGAAATAGGCGTGGAAAGTTTTCATAATGAGACGCTTACGCATATCCATCGCGGACATACGGTGGAATGCACTTTCGAAGCGTTTGAAAAACTGCATCAGCGGAATATTTCCACCAGTGCGCATCTGATTTTCGGTCTGCCCGACGAGAAACCCGAGCAATGGTTGGAGGATGTGCGGATCCTCAATAGATTGCGGTCCCAGTTCGTGAAATTCCATCAGCTGCAGATTTTCAAGAACACCGCCATGGAAACCGAATATGCGCAACATCCCGAGCGTTTCCATTCTTTTTCCGCCGATGATTACGTGCAGTTTCTGTGCGATTATCTGGAGCGGATGTCCCCCGAAATTGTCATTGAGCGCTTCTCGGCCGAGGTGCCACCCCGCTATCTCGCTGTCTCCCAGTGGAATTTGCTGCGCCATGATGCGTTGGTGCGTAAGGTAGAGGAGGAAATGGAGCGGAGGGGAAGCTGGCAGGGAGGTTCAATTCATAATTCATAATTCATAATTGGCGCGCTACGTACCAAGGATTTCGTTTCTGTAACGCATAAGGTTCATCGATTATTCATCGTCTTTCATCCTCTTTCATCGCCTTTCGTCGCCTTTCATCGCCTTTCCTCGTATTTCATCGTATTTTTAACAAATAATAGTTAAAATTAAAAATATTTTAATCAATATGTTATTGTATTGAAAATTTTTCTATTTTTGCCGCGAAGACAAAAACAGAAATAACATGTTGATAAGAACGAATAATTGTGCATTGATGGGGGTGGCCGCTATACCCATCACAGTGGAAGTCAATGTGGACAACGGCATTGGTTTCTTTTTGGTCGGGTTGCCCGACAGTGCGGTGAAGGAGAGTCAGCAACGCATAGACACGGCCTTGCATATTTATGGATACAAGATACCGGGGCGGAAAATCGTGGTGAACATGGCGCCGGCAGATATTCGCAAAGAGGGCTCTGCGTATGACTTGACGTTGGCCATCGGCATTTTGGCCGCGTCGGAGCAGATTGCCGGTGCGGATATGCTGGAAGACTACTATATTATGGGTGAGTTGTCGCTAGATGGCTCGCTGCAACCCGTGCGCGGCGCGTTGCCTATTGCGTTGGAGGCGCGGCGGCACAAGAAAAAAGGGTTGATTTTGCCGATTCAGAACGCTCGGGAGGCTGCCATCGTGCAGGGAATAGATATTCTCGGAGCAACTGATATCAAGCAAGTTATTGACTTTTTTGATAAGAAAATACCGATTGAACCTACGCGCATAGACGTGGCCAACGCCTTCCGCGACAGTCTGGATCATTACGAATATGATTTTGCAGACGTGAAGGGTCAGGAGAACATCAAGCGGGCGATGGAGATTGCGGCCGCAGGTTCCCATAACGTGATTTTGATCGGTCCCCCTGGCTCAGGTAAGACCATGTTAGCCAAGCGGTTGCCGTCGATTTTGCCGCCATTGTGCTTGGAGGAAGCCTTGGAAACGACCAAGATTCATTCCGTGGCGGGTAAGATGAGCCGTTATGCATCCATTATCTCCACCCGGCCGTTCCGAGCCCCTCATCATACGATTAGCGATGTTGCGCTCGTGGGTGGCGGCACGCATCCGCAGCCTGGGGAAATCTCACTCGCGCATAATGGGGTGCTCTTTTTGGATGAGTTGCCGGAATTTAAGCGTCAGGTGTTGGAGGTGATGCGTCAGCCGTTGGAAGAACGGCGCGTAACCATCTCGCGATCAAAGTATTCCGTGGAGTTTCCAGCCTCTTTCATGTTCATCGCGGCGATGAATCCTTGTCCGTGCGGCAACTACAACCACCCGACCATCCGCTGTACCTGTAAACCCAACGAGGTGCAGAATTACTTGAGTAAGATCTCGGGCCCTTTAATGGACAGGATCGATCTGCATGTAGAGGTCGTGCCGGTCAGTCACGAGGAATTGGCCTCCAACAAGCCCACGGAGCGCAGTGCCGACATCCGCAAACGGGTGGTGGCGGCGCGCGAAATCCAGAAACAGCGGTTCGAAGGATGTACGGGGTTGTTCGCGAATGCGCAGATGAGCAGCCGGATGGTGCGCGAATATTGCCAGATAGACGCGACGGGGCAGATGCTGCTGAAGCAGGCGATGGACCGTCTCGGACTCTCCGCCCGCGCTTACGACCGCATCCTGAAGGTGGCCCGCACCATCGCCGACCTCGACGGCAGCCCGAACATCGAAATCGGGCATTTGAGCGAGGCGATTAATTTCCGGAATCTGGATAGGGATAATTGGGGAAGGAGATAGTAATTCATAATTCATAATTCATAATTCATAATGCATAATGCATAATTACAATTCATAATTATTATTCACAATTCATAATTAGGTAAAGGGATGAAAGACATTAAAGATAATATAATCGTAGTGAAGAGTACTGAGTTCGCAGTAGAGATTGTAAAAGCATGTAATTGGTTGCGAAAAGAAAAAAAAGAATGGGTGATGTCTGAGCAATTGTTGAAAAGTGGTACTAGCATTGGGGCTAACATTCGTGAGGGAATCAGGGGACAGAGCAGTGCTGATTTTTATGCTAAATTCAATGTTTCACTCAAAGAAGCAAGTGAAACAGATTATTGGTTAGAACTATTATTTTTGAGTGGATATTTTGATAAAACTCTGTATGATGATCTGAATTTAAAATGCCAAGAATTAATACGATTGTTGATGTCCATAGTAAAACACAAAGATACCCCCAAATAATTATGCATTATGCATTATGAATTGTGAATTAATTTTCAGTATTTTTGCGGCGCAAAACCAAACCATTATGGAAAAGAGATATATCATCAGCGGCGGCGGTACTGGCGGGCACATTTTCCCCGCGTTGGCCATCGCTAACAAGATCAAAGCAGAAAACCCTGATGCCAAGATTCTCTTCATCGGGGCAAGCGATAAAATGGAAATGCGGCGCGTGCCGGAAGCTGGCTATCCTATTGAAGGACTGGAGATTTACGGCATCCATCGCGACTTTTCACCTAGTGGCATTATGTGCAATTTGCGTCTGCCGGTGGTGATGATGAAGGCCATGAGTAAGGCCAAGAAAATCATGCGCGAGTTCAAGCCCAATCTCGCCATCGGGGTTGGCGGATTCGCCAGCGGTCCCGCGCTAAAAGCTGCATCGCAACTCGGAATCCCGACACTTTTGCAGGAACAAAACTCCTACCCTGGGGTTACCAACAAGATGCTGGCCAAGAAAGCCAAGACCATCTGCGTGGCCTACGACGGTCTCGACCGCTTCTTCCCGCCCGAAAAAATCATCAAAACGGGCAACCCCATCCGCAAGGAAATCCTGCAGTTGGAGCGCAAATCGCCTGCCGCATACGAATATTTCAACTTTTCACCCGACAAGAAAACCGTGTTGGTGGTAGGCGGAAGTCTAGGTGCCCGCACCTTCAACCAGACCATGGCCGCCAACTTGGACGCTTTCCGTAAAGCAGACCTTCAACTGCTTTGGCAAACGGGCGAGCAATTCTACAAGAACATCGATCCTGAACTGCTTAAACAGCAGGACGAGCACATCCATATCGTGCCGTTTATCAAGAACATGAACGATGCCTACAGCATGGCTGATGTCATCATATCCCGTGCGGGTGCATTGGCGTTGGCTGAATTGACCATCGTGGGCGCACCTACCATCCTCGTGCCGTTCCCCTACGCCGCCGAAGACCACCAGACCTTCAACGCCAAGGCTCTCTCCACAAAAGATGCCGCCCTGCTCATTTCCGACAAGGAAGCCCCGGAGAAGCTGATACCCACGCTGTTACAACTTGTCAATGACCCGCACCGAATGGAAACCCTTGGCACGAACATCAAGACCTTCGCCCTGCCGAATGCGATTGATTTGATTTATGATGAGATTGTGAAGTTGGCGTGATGTGTGACGTGTGATGTGTGACGTGTGACGTGTGACGTGTGACGTGTGACGTGTGACGTGTGACGTGTGACGTGTGATAGTTGCTATAATCAAAAGTCATAAATCATAAATCAAAAGTCAAACGTCATAAGTCAAACTTCAAAAGTCAAACGTCATAAGTCAAACTTCATAAGTCAAACGTCAAAAAATAAACCTTAACCCCCAAAAAAATGAACGGAGACCCGAAATTATACAAACTTCTTGACGAACTGCATATTCCATACGAATATCTGGAGCATCCGCCGGCACCGACCATTGAGATTGCCAAACAGTACTGGGCGGGGCACGATGCCAAGCATTGCAAGAACCTCTTTTTCCGCAATCACAAGGGCAACCAGCACTATCTGGTCTGCCTTGATTGCGACCAAGACATGAACATCCACGATATCGAGAAACAGTTGCATCAGGGCAAGCTGAGCTTTGCCTCCGAGAAGCGGCTGATGAAGTATTTGGGTGTAATGCCTGGTTCTGTGACACCGTTCGGACTCATCAATGACACGGATCATCACGTGCATCTTTTCTTGGACAAGCAGTTGCATAATGCCGATCGTGTGAGCTTCCACCCGTGCGAAAACACCGCCTCGCTCATCGTGAAGCGCGAGGATTTCGAACGATTCTTGCAATATATGGGCAATCCGTACGAATGGATAGACCTGTATTAATCGGAAGTTTTTTTATCTGTTTTTATTTAGCGAGACGAGGCTGCCGTCTCAGAGCCATCGTTGGTTGCGGGAATTGCATGATAACATCCGTGGCGCTTGCTGCCGACGTATTTGACGAGCTTGCGCTTGCGGAGCTCGGAAAGGCAACGCTCGACCGTGCACAGCGAAATCTCGGTCTGGGCGACGATATCCGTGGTGTTGCAGCCCGGATTCGCCTGAATGCAGGAATGAACCATGTCGAGTTTCTGCTGTGGGGGAACGACGGGCTTCCGTTTGGACTTCGACCGGGGCTTGCTCTTCGGAGCTTGTTCCCTTGCTGTTTCGGCCTTGCATCGCTGAAGACCCTCGGCAACCTGGTCGGCAATCGGGCCGCTGTTTTTGGGATCCAACGTGAATGTGAGCGGTTCCTTCGTCCACGGCATCTTTTTCAGGGACACTTCGCTGCCGTTGCACGACCAGATGTACTGATACGGAATCAAAACGGTGGGCGAAATGCGGACAAAGTCTTCTTCCCCAAACAGTTGCACAAGATGTTTCATAGAGCCGAGCCGGGTAAACCAACGGTCATCCACTGTATAGATGCGGGTGAAGTTCCCGTCCTGAACACAATAGTAGATGTCGTTTTTGGGAATCATGAGCAGGTTGCTGGTCAACGACATCCACCATCAGAGTGTCACGATAGACCACCTGCACTTCTGCGTCCAGAGCCTTTCGCAGTTCCTGCCGTTCGCGGAACATAAATGGGAAGAAGTTGAATGCCAAGGTACGGGCAGCTACAACTCTCCCATGATGGGTAAACATTCTGAAGGCGCCAAATTGTTCTATAACCCCCGCATTACAATATTTGATCCATTTCCAGGCGATAATCATTTCAATCAATCCTGCCACAATGGAAACGAAAACCACCACCACCCAATAGACAACCGGATGCTTTTTATGAAGCAAGGGGTAAAACAGGAAATAGTTGGCATATACTGTGGCCAACAACAACAGTCCCACAAGCACCTCATTGGTGACACTGCCCGCCCATGGACGAAGATAGGAGTTGTTGACAAAGAAGTAGAGCAGCACGGCGCAGAACAAGACGTTCAGCAAAACGATAACGATAGTTCTTTGATGTTTCATAATCGGACTTCTATATTTGTTTATTAATATGATTCTTGTTTTCGGGTCCATAAGTCGCGGCAAAGATAGTGAATTAATCCAAATGAGACTCCAAATAAAGCCCCATTCCCTCACAGAAAAGCCCTCTAAACCCCTCACAACAGCACAAAAAAACCGATATAGTTATAATGTATTGAAAATCAGTATTTTACCCCCCCCGAAATAACAGCGTAAAAACAGTAATCTGGTCATATTTTTGCTGTGAAGGAACATATTTTTCGTGTGAGGGATAAAAAGTATGGCAGAAGATAGTATCTTTGCCGCCAAAAACTGATATAATTAAATGATTTCGTCATGAAAAATTTGTTTATTATCCAATGGTTGATGTTGATTTCAATTCTGACTGTTGTGGCACAGGAGCCTACTCTTCCCTACACGGCCACTTTTTCCACGTCGGAAGGTTGGGTGCTGAACAATGGTGATGCTCAGAATTACTGGATATTAGGTACCTCTGGCAGTAACAATGCACTCCTTGTGACCAACAACGGTGCCACCCCCACCTATTCCTACACCCGGAGTAATGTTGCTGCGGAAAAGACATTTGTGGTCGGGGATGCGGACAAGATTATTGTCTCTTTCGATCTGAAATGCGGCGGCAAGTACAACAAAGACTTTCTGAAGATGTTTTTGGCGCCTCCTTCCCAGATCTACGAGGGTGGAATCGCCTACTCGTGGGGTGTCAGTACGAATTCCCTCTATGCAGCCAACTTCAGCGACCACTTCGACATGACCAACACGCCAAACTATCCTTACATTATCAATTTGACAGATGGCAAAACTATCCATTTGGATGTTCGGATGAACAATCCGATTGCCAATCCCGATACCAACTCAATTGCAAAACTGGTTTTTGGATGGGTTAATGACTACGGCAGCACCTACGATCACGGAATCCAGCCCGCACCTACAATCACCAATTTGCGTTTGAAAAGAGAGACCTGTACCCCTCTTACGGGATTGTCCGTCTCCAACATCCAGAGCCATTCAGTAGAGTTGTCGTGGGATATGCCTGAGGGTGGCGCCTCTGACTATATTGTCCAATATGCTAAAGATGGCCAGAATTGGAACGATGCCTATATTACCACCGTGAACGTGCAGGACACGTCTGTGACACTGACAGGTTTGCAGTCTATAACGAAATATTGGGTAAGGGTGGCGCGCAATTGCGGTAGCGATACCAGTGTCTGGATCAAACAATCCTTCACTACACTTTGTGAATATATTGACACCCTTCCGTACATCTGCGACTTATCTCATGTCTCAAGCACTATGCATCCGATTCCTGTTTGTTGGGAAAGAGGCCCAGGAAGCTGCTGCGACCCTGTTATTAGCTATGGTGCTATCAATCTTTGGATTCCCAACACCATCTCGATGCCGCATTTGAACAGACAGCTCATTGATATAAATACTGTGGAGGTCTCCTTCTCCGCCAGAAGTGAAGCGAACAATGGCACTTTGATCATTGGTGTGATGTCCGATGCCAGCGAAGACTCCACGTTTGTGGCTGTTGACACGCTAAGCCTGACTACATCATACGAGACTTATTTGGTTCCGATAAACGGTTACACTGGAGTTGGGGACAGAGTCTCTTTCAAATGTATCGACCACAGCGACATATACGTGAAAGATGTGATTCTTGACCATACGCTTTCGTGCCCAAGGCCATACAATTTGGAATCGTCAGATCCAACGCATAACAGCATCAAATTGAGTTGGACGGGAACAGAATCATCCTGTAACCTATACTACCGAATCAAGGGGGACAATGCATTTACGGTTGTGCCGAACGTATCGTTGAATAACAATGGCGTTTACACTTTGTCGGGACTGACCTCGGGTACAATTTACCAATGGTATGTGGCGGCACGATGCGATGACGGCACCGAAGCGGCAAGTCACGAACTCCACGATTTTTCTACTCTTTGCGATCCAATTGTTGAGCTTCCCGCGACTTGGGACTTTGAATATTATAACAATGAGACCATGTTGCCTGTATGTTGGAAAACATTATCCGCATCTGCTACCATTAGGACGGACGAGTCTCACAGTGGTACACACGTGCTGCGGCTGTACTACATAGATAACGGATCAAATATTGTCGTACTCCCCAAAGTGGAGGACAATCTCTATCCGATTGATAATTTGCAAATTAAGTTCTATGCCAAGAATATGGGAACTTATAGCGATTGGCATGTTCAGGTCATCGGTGGACTGATTACGAATCCAGAGAACAGTTCCACCTTTATTCCTAACGACACAATTGATGTGATTGGTGCGGCAGGCGGAAGTTTCCAGGAATATACGCTTCGCGTGGCGGATTATCATTGGGCGGATGGCTATCCCGCCATAAGGTTTGTGAGAGTTAATGGCCCAATGTGGCTTCACATTGACGACCTGACATTAGAGGTCGTTGATACCGCAATTCTCCCGGTGCGCCCATCTGTGATGACTGTTGGCGCAGACCCCATCGGACAGACAACCGCGACACTGAACGCCACCATCAACAATCCGGACAATCTGCTTGTTTCTGCAGCGGGATTTGAATGGCGTGATATTTCGGACAGCGCGTTTACGCAGGTCGATTGTTCCGTCTCGAATGACGCTTTCATGACCGAACTGACCAGCTTGACCGCAAACATGACTTACGCCTACAGGGCATTCATCACCTATTTTGGTATAACCGACTATAGTGAGGAAACATTCTTTGCCACTTTGCCTAATAATAATGACTCGGTCCATGTTGACGAGTATTTGCTTAGCAGCATCAAACTCTATCCCAATCCGGCAAATGAGTACGTCAATCTACAATGTACAATGAGCGATGTACAATTGGAAAGTGTTGAGGTGATAGATGTTTACGGCAAGGTAGTCCGTACCGTTGTAGGGGCGAATAATCATTCACCCCTACAGACCCGCATTAATGTTTCGGGATTGGCCGGTGGCATCTATTTTGTGCGCGTGACTACCGACAAGGGAATGGTGATGAAGAAATTCGTGAAGAAATAACTCTGTTTATAAGTAAATAAAAATTCGCTATGAAAAAGTCTTGTATAATAGGATGTTTGGTTTTAATGGCCGCACTGTCTATGCAGACAGGAAAGTTGGAGGCGCAATCCCCTTGTCCTCCGGTAAGTGGCATCACATTGTTGTCAGTGACGGAGCACACGGCCGAAATCACGTGGACAGCCGGTGGGAGTGAAAATTACTGGTTTTATTGCTTTACCACAGATTTCACAACACCCGCCCCGGCACCAGCTAACGAGGGTTGGATGCATACGGACAATCCTCTTCTGTTGGACTCTCTTGCTGATGGTCGTTGTTACAGACTTTGGATCAGGGCCGGATGCGGTGCGGGAAATGTCAGTTCTGCCCAACCCTTTGAGTTTTGGACGGAGTGCCAAGAGATAACCTTGCCTTACACAGAGGATTTTGACCATCCAGACAGCATATTCTACCTCGGTTTCCAAAATTCAGGGCCGCTGCCACACTGCTGGCAGAAACTGAGCCCTTACCTCAATTCGGGTCCCTATTGTACCGGCGACAGCTGTCTCACGTTTTACAGCACCAACAACGAGTACAAGGTAGCCATTCTACCGCGCCTTTCCAACGACCTGCTGATTTCCCACCTCAAGATGAGCTTTGATTGCAAGAAGTTGCAATATTACTATCCATCCTCTTTGATAGTAGGTGTGATGGACAACCCCACCGATCTTTCTTCGTTCACGCCTGTGGATACGGTTTACACTCCTGATGTCAACTATTGGGATTGGCATCACAGGGAGGTTTTTTTCGAAAACTACACGGGAACGGGACATTATATTGCTTTGAAATGTCAGTATTCCTCACCAAATTATTTCAAGGTGGACAACTTGACGATTGACACTGCGTTCACCTGCCATACACCTACAAATCTGATGGCTACGGGTATTTCACCCTCATCCATGTATGTGACTTGGGAGGGTGAGGCCGGTGAGAATGAGTGGCAGGTGGCGATTGTGCCCGATTATTCTACACTTCCCGATAGCAGCAGTGTCGTCACCGTGCATGAGAAGCATCATCTCTTCACAAACCTCACAGACAGCAATTATGTGTTTTTTGTGCGCACCCACTGTTCCAACGGCTGGGGTTACAGCGATTGGGTCTCCATACCCGTGACCTCTTTTGCTTATCAGCCCGCCACGGTTCCCTATTCCCATAATTTCGAAGCTGGGAGCGAGAATGCCGCGTGGCGAATGGAGACCGGAAATCCCGTGAGTCGGTGGCAAATCGGCATTCCTAACGGTTACAGCGACTCATTGCTCTTTATTACCAACAACGGTGCGGATGCCACCTACGGCAGCACGATAGCCGAGGCTTGGGCGTACCGGGACTTCCAGCTAAGCGGTGCCACCGAGTACGAGGTCAGGTTCAGATGGCTGTGTAACGGGCATCCCTCCTACGCTTATTTGCAGGCAATGATCGGGAAGCCCGCTCCGATATTGGTTTCCACAAACTATTTCGATGATGTTTATCCCGAGGGTTCTGTTCTGATAGGTAAATATGCACGACAGAATGATTGGAAGACAACCCGTTACGTGTTAGGAAGCGAGAATGACAATACGGTGCAACGTCTTTACTTCCGATGGCGTAATGTGTATAATTCCGTGTATCCGCCCGGTGCGATTATCGACCACGTGGAAATCATCCCTTACCATTGCGTCCGACCGACTGACCTTACGTTGGATTTTGTGGACGATCACAATGCCATCATCTCCTTTTCCCCTGCATTGAATGATATAACCACTTGGGAGTATGTTGTTTTGGAAGGCGACAGTTTCCCGAATGATTCCCTCCCCGTCCTCACCACTTCAAACACGTCTGTTTTTCTCTCCGGGCTGTCAGAAAAAACCTCCTACACGCTCTATATTCGCGGTGTCTGCAGCAACGGTTATCACTCCTCGTGGGCTGAGTTCAAGTTCAGGACAGAATGCTCCCCCCTTGTGCTGCCATACGTGGAGACATTCGACGTGGCAGGTGGCAGCAAGTTTGACTGTTGGTCGTTCCCCGCTCCCGAGACAGGCATACAACATCCATCCATCTATACACCAACTCATGATTGGGAGGTGGACACCAATCCTGTTCTCCGTTTTGCGGGTATCTACTCCACAGAAGCTTTGGCCATACTTCCCGAAGTGCCTTCCGATTATTCGCTCAACAGCCTGCGACTATCATTTTTAATGCGCTCGAATACTGACAGCATCCACTTGATTGTGGGAGTGATGTCTGACCCAGATGATTTCTCGACTTTTATCCCAGTGGACAGTGTTCAAATAGTCGAGCCATTTTATATTGACCGTAAGGAGATTTTCTTTGACCATTACCAGGGCTCGGGAACGTACATTGCCATTCTCTCCGATTATGTAGGAGACAACACTTGCCACCTCGATGTTGACGATCTGGTATTGGAAATCGCGCCCTCATGTCTTGCTCCGTCTGGATTAAAGGCAATCAACATGGGCCAAAACTCGGTAACGCTCTTGTGGACGCCTGCCAATGGCGAACAAGCTTGGGAAATCGCATACGGCACGAACAATTTCGATCCAGATTCAACGGAAAACATCTGTGTGGTCAATACGAGCCCATTCACGCTGACAGGGCTTTCTGACGGGACTTTCTACGGCTTCTACGTGCGTGCCGTGTGCTCGCCAGGGGAATACAGCGAATGGAGCCCGCTCGGCTACGCTTTCACTCGTTGTGCCCCGGTTTCAGTGCTTGGTCAGCCGTACCAGGAATCTTTCGACAGCTATACAACAGGGATTTCCACATCGCTTTACACGCCTATAGAATACCCCTATATCTCGTACCCGGACTGCTGGTCGTTCTTGAATCTCCATGCCCTTGTCGGATATCCTGACTGGACTCTTCCCGCGGCGTTTTTGTCCAACAAAAGCACTTTAATTGTTTGGGGCAACAGTCTGCACCTCGTAAACAGCAAGGTCACACCCTTGTATGCGGTTCTTCCGGAATTTGTGGAGCATCTCCGTTTTTTGAAGCTGACCTTCTCCTACAAATACTCACCCCAGAGACCTCATCTTTCAGTAGGATATATGACCGATTCCTCTGACGGAAGCACCTATCATGAGGTGCAATTATGTCAGACGTCAAACACAAACAATTTTACGACCCTGACCATCGACTACAGTACACTCGGCCTTGATCCAGACAGTAACTATTACATTGCGTTCCGGGCGTATGACTCCGTTTCTGGGTGGTTGAATGTTGCCCTCGAGAATGTGAAGGTGGAGCTTATCCCGAATGCTTTTCCAGCACCCACGCAGTTGAATGTCAGTGATATCACCACGCACTCGGCTGTGCTGGATTGGACCAATGGGAATGACGAAGACCATTGGGTGGTACAGTATAGAGTTGCCAATAGATCCGGATGGACGGACAGCATGGAAGTTCTTGAGCATCCCATCCTCCTCGACAGTCTGGCAGCCAACACGGAATACGAGGTTCGGGTAAAGTCGGTTTATGGGAAGAACAACAATACCATGTGCAGTGCCTACACCACCACGGCGTTCACCACCCTCGACGACACTTGGGTGCCCGAATACGGTGGTTTTGACCAGCACGTCACCATCCGACCCAATCCTGCCAAACAATATATCGACGTGATTTTGGAGGAGGAATCAGGGCCTTGCCAGATCGAGTTGTACGACAGCCAAAGCCGGAAGGTCAGAGAGATGTCTATGGCGGGAAAGAGTGTGAGAATCCCTCTCGGGCATCTTGCCTCAGGCGTTTATTTCATCCAAATCAAGGGCGATGATCTAAAGGTCACCAAGAAATTCATCAAAAAATAGTATTTTTGCACCCAAAACCTTGAAACTTGAACTTTGAATCTTGAAACTTGAATCTTGAATCTTGAAACCTTAAAACCTTAAAAATCATATTATTATGAAAAACCTCATCTCCTTATTCGTGATTTTAGCGACGCTGGTGGCAGGGCTGAACGCACAGACCCTCACGGTGGCCAATGATCCGAATGGTGTTGCTATGCAGGATCGATACATCCCTGTATATGGTTATTACATGGATGCGGCACAACGGTCCCAAACCATTTACCCCAATACCATGTTGACAGCGATGACGGGGAAATACATCACCGAACTCACCTATTATTTCGCCACCGCGCCTAACGGGACTTGGGGCGGTACCCAGACGGTAAAGATCGGGGTGACGACGGCCTCGGATTTGGAGAATGGGTTTGTCGCATCGCCTGCCACGCTGGTATGGACCGGCACGCTGTCGGCCAACATCTCCAACAACCAGATGCACATCGTGTTGGACCAGCCATTCCTGTATAGTGGAGGCAATCTGCTGATTGAGATTGAAAATCCGACGGCGGCTACCTGGAAAGATTCCTATTTTGCCGGTCAGAGCCAGTCTGATCAGCTGTCGTATATGACTTGGTCGAACTATGGTACACCCCAGACCCATGCGGCGAACTTTCTGCCAAGACTGACGTTTGCGTATTCCTCCACCCCGGGATGTGCCACGCCTAACAACTTAGTTTCCTCAGTCAATGGCGATTTCGCCCTGCTGACCTGGTCTCCATCTCCATACAGCACTGTCTCAAGTTACACCGTGGGATACAAGTCTTCATTAGACACTGCCTACACGGATGTGACGACAACGGACACCTTCCTCACCATCAGCAACTTGATACCTAACACAGACATCCAATGGCGGGTTCGCGCCAACTGCGGCGATTCCGAACAGAGTTCTTGGAGAGCGGCCTCTCTGCACGTGCCGCAAGTCATAGGTAATCTACCCTATCATTGCGACTTCGAGGATTTGGTCGAAAACCAGCAGTGGATGCTGCAAAACGGAAGCTACCCGAACAAATGGTGCATCGGGGAAGCCACACACAGCAGCGGCAGCCATGCCTTGTACATCTCCAACAACGATGGCGCCAGCAACCAGTACTCCACCGGCAACTCAAGTTCCACTTCGACGGTTTGGGCTTATCGGGACATTTATTTCGACACCACCTACAATGAATACGACATTTCGTTGGATGTCAAAGGGATGGGACATATAGATGCCGGCTTTATGCGTATGTATCTCGGTTCTCCGGCAACCCCTTCGGGAATGTCGGTTCCCGGCAACGCCATCCAAATGAGGACATTTTATTTTATAGAGAACTGGCAGCATTTCCATTTCGTTGTAGATAGCACACACCGGGGCTTGCAACGAATCTATTTTGTGTGGAACAACGGCTCTACCTTTGGTGTCAACCCTCCTGCCGCCATCGACAATCTTACAGTGACCGGTGTCAACATTCCAGCCCCTACAGGATTGACCGCCACAGACATCACCACCTCGTCCGCGACGCTTTCCTGGAATGGCGGTGCCTCGTCTTCCTACACCCTCTCCTACCGTATTGCCTCTGACACCGCCAGCACAGAAGTGACACTCAGCGACACCTTTTTCGTGGCCACGGGATTGGATGTGTCACAGACCTATTTGTGGAAGGTCAAGGTGAACACAGGTACAGGAAGTGCATGGAGCGGCGAAAGCAGTTTCAAAACCCTGGCAAATATAGCGCAAGTGCCCTACCAGTGCGATTTTGAGGACAATTTGGAGAACCAGCAATGGCAGCTCGTTAACGGCAACTACCCCAACCGCTGGTTCATTGGAAGTGCCGTGAACCATGGCGGCGAAAAAGCGCTGTTCGTCTCCGACAACAATGGGGTGTCATACAGTTACAACACCAATGTTTCCTACATTTGGGCATACCGCGACATTGACTTTGACACCATTTACGCCGGCCACCGTCTCTCCTTCGACTGTAAAAACCACACCTTCTACAGCAGCAGTTACCATGGCACTTTCCGAGTGTATATTGGCGACCCTGTTGATCCGAACGGCGGATATATTCCGGCTGGAGCTGTGCAGTTAGGCAGTGACATTTACAACCAGAACAACTGGACACGACCCACTTTCCTGTTAGATTCCACCTACAGAGGAGTGAAACGCCTCTATTTCTATTGGCACACGCCCGGCTCCTATTCCCGTGTGAACCCACCTGCCGCAGTAGATAATGTCACCATCGAGAGCTTCACCTGCGCGACACCCGAGGGGCTTGCCACCCAACCCGACAGCACCTCCGCTGTCCTCACCTGGAACGCGCCTGTTTTCGGCACAGCTTCCTCTTATACGCTGGCTTACAAGACATTGTCTGACCTTGAATACACGGAAGTGACGGTAACCGACACTTTCTATCTTCTAACAGAATTGACGGCCTCCACCGAATACGAATGGAAGGTTCGCGCCCACTGTTCTGCAAACGATGAGAGTGACTGGAGCGAGTCGGTTTCGTTCATCACCGCGCCCTTGTTAGCGCAGCTGCCCTACTTCTGTGGGTTCGAAGATGCGTTGGAGAACCAGCAGTGGCGTTTCGTGAGACTGGCGGACGAGGGCTGGTTCATCGGGACCGCCACAGCCCACACGGGAGAACATTCGCTGTATAATTCCAACGACGGAGGGGTAAGCTATGCGGTGAACCAAGCGGACTACGGATCCAATGTACACGAGTTTTGGGCCTACCGCGACGTTAACTTCACTCCCGGGTATGCCGACTACCAGATTTCTTTCGACTACAAAGGCATAGAAAACGCGTGGAGCAATTTGGTGCTGTTTATTGGCAACACTGGGGTAAGTGAGCCAGCCACATACACTTACACACCGGCAGGGACCCTTTTCTCCCAATATTTATCCGCCCAAGACACCGCTTGGCATCACTTCTCCCTTACGATTGACTCGACTTATCAGGGAGTGAAGCGGATCTACTTTCATTTCAGCAACTCGTACGACCCGTGCGAAGCGCCTGCCGCCATTGACAACCTCACCATTACGGGAAACGCCTGTCAGAGCGTCCGCAACTTGCAGATTCTCAGCGTTTCCGACACCTTTGCGATACTCGCTTGGAATCCTGTTGAGGCCGAGAATTACACAGTGGCTTATAAAACCGCTGACGAAACAGGGTTTACGGAAGTGCAAACCAGCGACACGACCCTTCAGCTCAATGGTCTGCTCCCGTCCACATCCTACGAATGGAAGGTGCGGGCGCATTGTTCGGATTCAACGGAGAGTTACTGGAGCGAACCGCTTACCTTCACCACGATACAGCTGCTTTCACATCTGCCTTACTTCTGCGATTTTGAAAACGCTGACGAAAACGCCCATTGGGAAACAACCGTTATCAACGGCAACAACCAGTGGTTCATCGGCAACGCTGCCAACAACGGCGGAACATCGTCCATCTACATCTCGCAGGATAATGGTCTTACCAACACCTTTGACGTCAGCAGCACCTCTCAGGCAGGCGCATACCGCGACATCTACTTCGACCCCGAATACAAGGAATACCTCCTTTCCTTTGACGTGCGTTGCCAAGGCGGAGCATTGTCCATGGCAGCGGTTCTAATCGGGAGTTCCAGTAACTTCGACTATGACGCGGTACAGCTTGGCGGCGAGATATACGGACTGCCCGAATGGACACACTACGAAGTTATCCTTGACTCCACCTTTGCCGGCAACCGCCGCCTCTACCTGAACTGGAACAATATCTATTGGAGCTCCTTCAATCCGGGGGAGAATCCGCCTGCCGCTTTCGACAACATCTCCATCTCGGGTGTAAGTTGCAGTAAACCTGTTGATTTAGCCATGTCTGACATTGACCTGCACACCGCCACGGTTTCCTGGTCGAGCGGAAATGCGGGGACAGCCGCCTCTTACACCGTGTCTTACCGCAAAAACACAGACACCGCATACGCCGAGGTGACCGTTTCCGACACCGCCCTGCAAATCACAGAGCTCCAATCCGGCAGCCAATATTTCTGGAAAGTGCGCGCAAACTGTCAAGAGGGGGAGACGAGCGACTGGAGCGCGGAAAAAGAGTTCTACACTTTTGCGGAACTGCCCTATTCCTGTGGATTTGAGACTGCGGAAGAAAGTGATTTGTGGGTGTCGCATTACCAAGCCACGTATGATAACGTAGCTGTTTATGAGAACCGCTGGTCAGTGGGTGAAGCGACTCACAGCACGGGAACTTCCGCCATGTATATTTCCAGCGATAACGGATTGTCCAACACCTATTCCTTTGATTACGGCTGTACAGCATGGACGACGTTAAGTCTGTATCTTGATCCCGCCTACCCCGAATACCAGATTTCGTTTGACTTCAAAGGTGTCGGCGAGCAGGGACAAGACTACATGCGGGTCTATTGCGGCGACCCGACCTACACTTCCGACCAATCTTCTTTCCCCAATAATGTGGAACAGATAGGAGGGGACTTCAACCTCACGGAAGATTGGACGACCTTCACTTTCACGCTCGACTCCACGCACGCTGGTTATAAACAGCTGTATTTTAGCTGGACAAACAATTATTACGATGGGGTGAATCCGCCCGCCGCCGTTGATAACATCATCATCATCGGCAATTCATGCGGCATCCCGACCAATATGACCCAACAGATTGCGGATTCAACGGCCATGCTGAAATGGTCAGCCAATATCGGTGAGCCCGAATCCTACATTTTGGCTTACAAGAAAACTTCTGACAGTGTGTTCACAGAAATCAACACCACAGACACTTCCCTCCTGCTCACCTCGCTCCTCCCGCTGACCGACTATGTCTGGAAAGTGCGGGCCGTATGCGATGACGACTCACAAAGCTTCTGGAGCAACACATTAGGTTTCACCACCACGCAGCCACTGAAACACCTGCCGTATCTCTGTTCCTTCGATGATGCGGAAGAGAACGGACAATGGACGATGGTGAATGGAGATGCTGAGAACCAGTGGGTCATCGGCAATGCCACCGGCTACGGCGACAACAGCGCCCTCTACATCTCCAACGACGACGGCACGACCAACGCCTACGAGGTTTACTCCGCCGCCACGGTTTGGGCTTACCGCGATGTCTATTTTGACGAGAATTTCCAAGCATACCAGCTGTCCTTCGACTATAAGAGCATGGGACAGAACACTGCTGACTACATGCAGGTGTTCGTGGGCACTCCCGCCGCTCCTTCCGGCACGGCTATTCCGAGCGGAGCGGTACAACTCGGCGGACAGTTCTCCTACATCAACAATTGGGCTCACTATTCCTTCCTTGTGGATTCCACACACGTCGGGGCGCAGCGCATCTATTTCCTGTGGGTCAACAACAACTCCACAGGAGTGCAGCCGCCCGCCGCAGTCGATAATCTCTCCATCCTCGGACTGACTTGTGTCACCCCTTCAGAGCCGGTGGTAACGGACATGACGGACAACACCGTGACACTCAGCTGGTTACCGAATCCGATCGGCACTGCCGCTTCCTACACGGTGAGCGTGCGTCAGGCGGAGAGCACCACAACCTCCGAATATACTACCACTGACACGTTCTTGACCATTAGCGGACTCACTCCTTCTACCGCCTACTTCTGCAAAGTGCGCGCCAACTGCTCCACCAACGACCATAGTGGATGGACCAGCGACTTCAGCGTCCAGATGCCAGCGGTTTTGCCCTACGTCTGTGACTTTGAAGATGCCAACGAGCGCAATGCCTGGCAGTTCGTGAATGGATCCTATACCAACCAATGGTACGTTGGCAACGCAGTCAGCTTGAGCGGGGACTATTCCTTGTATATATCTAACGATGGAGGAGTAACTTACGCATACTCTTACCCTTATAACAGTTCCTACGTTTGGGCTTACCGGGACATCTATTTTGATCCGTCCGATTCCGTCTATACCCTTTCCTTTGACATGCGAGGGGTGGGAGGAACCAGCTACCAAATTTCTGCTTACACAAATGTTTACATCGGAAGTCCTGCCACACCTAACGGCACCACCACCCCCGCTGGAGCCACCGAACTAGGAAACGGCCTTTGCGGGATGTCGGCGTGGACAACCAAAACCTACACGTTGAACCACTCCTACGCCGGTCTGCAACGACTCTATTTCCTGTGGCGCAACACCGGCTGGACAGTCTCCAATCCGCCAGCAGCTATCGACAACCTCACCATCGACGGTACCCCGTGTACCGATGTCCCTTACGAACTGACGGCGCAGGCGATGGACACGCTCGCCAATCTGTTGTGGTCTATGCACAACGGCAGTGCCGAATCCTACACTGTTGCCTACAAACTGCAATATGACACCGCCTTCACCTACATCACCGTACAGGACGAACATCTCACCATTGGCAACCTCACCCCGCTGACCACCTACGTTTGGAAAGTGCGGGCCAACTGCACCGCCACCGACCACAGCCAATGGTCTGCGGAATCCACCTTCCAGACCCCGGCGATTACCGCTCGTCTGCCATACGTATGTGATTTCGAAGATGCGGATGAGAACAGCCGATGGACGTTCGTGAACGGGAGTTACGCCAACAAATGGCATATCGGAAACGCTGTGAACAACGGAGGCACCTCATCGTTGTATGTTTCCAATGACAATGGTGCCACCAACACCTACACAACCAACTATTCGATGATTTGGGCTTACCGCGATGTCTATCTGGATCCCAGCTATACAGATTACGTGATTTCATTCGACTGCAGAGCTTTCGGCGAGCTGTATAACAACAATCCTGTTGACTACGCGAAGGTATTCTTAGGACCTCCCACGACACCAACTGTCACACCCGTCAGCTCAAATATTATTGTCCCTGACGGTGCAACCCAGATGGGCGATGTCATCTATTTGGATTCCACCTGGCACAATGTCACCATCAATTTAGACACCGCCTTCTCCGGTCTGCAGCGCATCTACATCCTGTGGCGCAGCGATGTGTCATGGGGTACCAACCCGCCAGCGGCTTTCGACAACATCTCTATCACACCGGAGGGTTGCGGCATTCCACGCCATCTGACCGCCAACCAAGTGTCGGAGAACGATGCAGTGCTGTCGTGGACTGCGGTTTACCAAGCCGACTCCTACACGGTGGCTTACCGCAGACAATCCGACAGCACCTACAGCTACGTAACAACCACCGATAACCATATTTTGCTGACCAACTTGTTGCCCAAGACCAACTATTTGGCGAAAGTCAAAACCAATTGTGACTCTTCACAGGGCGCATGGAGCGACGAGTTCCAGTTCAGTACGACTACTTTGCCCTATTTCTGCGGCTTTGAGGAAGCGGATGAGAACGCTTGTTGGATTTTGGATGACGGCATGAACAACCACAAGTGGTACATCGGCCATGCGGTGCACTATGAAGGTGATACAGCTCTGTACGTCTCCAATAACAACGGTGTTTCCAATACCTTTTCTGATAATGTGAACGCCCAAACTTGGGCTTACCGCGACATCTACTTCGATCCGCAATATTCCGAATATCTGATGGAGTTCGACATCCGCTCATACGGTTATCCTGGAGCGTCAGTAGACTATGTGAGAGTATTTCTCGGGCCGCCGGCAACTCCTTCTGGCAATTACACTCCAGCAAACGCAGAAGTCATCGGCGACTTCTATGGTATGACTAATTGGAACCATTCCCGTTTCGTAGTCAACGGTTCGCATGCGGGCATGCAACGTCTGTATTTCCTTTGGACACAGCAGATTGTCGGGACAAACAACAACCTTCCGGGTGCTGTTGACAACATCTCCATCGTCGGTTCGCCGTGCAGCATCCCGACGGAGTTGACCGTTTCCGACCTTGCAGACAACACGGCGGTGGTCTCTTGGAGCCCCGGCGCGTGCGGCATCACCAACGACTACACGGTCGGCTATCGGATGAGCAGTGACACGGGATGGTACGAACTTTCCACCATCGATACATTCCTCCTGCTGGTGAATTTGCAGTCCTCCACGCAATACACATGGCGGGTACGTAAGAGTTGCGTGCCGTCATACTCCAGCCAATGGAGCGAAGAAAGCACCTTCTTCACGGAGGCCACCGAGGCGCAGCTGCCCTATTTCTGCGGCTTCGAAGAGAGTGACGAGAATCGTGACTGGCGTCTGTTGGGTGTGAGCGATAACCGCTGGTATATCGGGCAGGCTGCGCAACAAGCTGGTCAATACGCCCTCTATGTCTCCAACGACAGCGGTGCCACCAATGCCTACAATGTTTACGGCTCTATGACTAATTCCTGGGCGTACCGCGACATCTATTTCACCCCTGGTTACTCAGAATACCAGATAGCTTTTGATTTCCGAGGGCTTGGACAGAGCGGTGATGACCGTACTCGTATCTTCCTCGGACCTCCGGTCCAGGTAGAGCCTAACGCGACCTATTCCATCACCATCCCTTCCGGATTGGAAGAACTTGGCAATGGATTGAACTCGGATGCTACATGGACCAGCCATTCGTTCACGGTTGATTCCACGCACGCAGGGCACCAGCGCCTCTACTTCCTCTGGAGCAACGGCTTCTATGAAGGGACGAACCCGCCGGGTGCTGTCGATAACATCATGATTTACGGCGGAACCTGTGCGGCACCGCATAGTCTGACGGTGACCGCAACCTCCACGACCAGCATCAGCATCCAATTCACCCCCGCCAACAACGGCGACCAGAATTGGGAGGCAGTCATCGTGGAAGACGGCCAACCTATAGATACTACGCAGATTGTTGCGCTGACAAGTACCGCCTATACTTTCAATAACCTGCACAAAGACAGGCTTTACGTCATCTATGTGCGCACCAACTGCGGGAACAGCCAAAGTGCTTGGAGCTCCACTTCCCAGAGAACGGATTGCGGCACCATTACCGATATTCCTTATCAAGAATCCTTTGACACCTACGGCACTGGCTCCAACTTGGACGGTTATTCAGCCTTCCCGAGATGCTGGAGCCGCCTCTACAGCTCGTACATTGTCGCGCCTTACCCGTTTATTTTCCAAAACGGATATTTCAGCGCACCCGGTTCTCTCTATTTTCAAGCCTCTAACGGCTACAACGTTGCTATAACCCCTGAATTTGACCCGAGCATTTCGTTGAATACCTTGCAGGCATCGTTCAAGTTCAAAGCCAACACAACGGCACCCAACTCCTTTTTAGTGGTTGGTGTGATGACTGATCCTAACGAATATGCCACTTTCACGGCTATTGATACGGTCTTCCCGAACCCTTACGCGCTGACATCTTGGATTGACAGGACCGTCAGTTTGGCCTCCTATACCGGCAACGGTCACTACCTCGCCTTCATGCAGGAGAACTTCTCCAATCCGCTCACACCGGTTAGCATGGATAATCTGATAGTGGATTACCTCTCCACCTGTCCGCTGCCCACGAATGTGACCGCTGAACCCATCACCCACGACAGCGTGTTGGTGGATTGGCAACCCGGCGGGTCGGAGACCGCTTGGCGCGTGGTGGTCGTCCCCAACGGCAATGGACCTGAGAGCGGCACACCTGTGCAGACGGGAACTCATCCGATCGTTATCGGCGGTTTGGCCGACAACACGATGTACGATGTCTTCGTGCAGTCCGATTGCGGCAGCTCGAGCAGTTCGTGGTGTACCCCCGCCACCTTCATGACAACTTGCGCCCCCGTGGTGGATCTGCCCTATTCGGAGAATTTCGACGACTACCCGTGGATGAGCTCCTATATTGTGAGACCCGACTGCTGGATCTTCCCCGTCACCCACGCCAGCTGTCCCAGAATAGACTGGAACACCTACGGCTATTACGGCATGGAGAGCAAAGCCCTGCTCTTCCACTCCGACACGTCAACGACTGCCACCGCTGTCACCCAGCCGTTCGGGGTGGACATCCATTCGCTGCGGGCGCAGTTCCGGTTGTCTGCTGACCACGAATATATTGCCGGCTGTATGGAAGTGGGGGTGATGAGCGACCCGTACGACCTTTCGACTTTTGAATCCGTGCAGGTTATTTCCATCGCCCATTTTGATACCTGGCAGGATGTCACGGTGGATTTCCGCAACACGGCGATGACGGGCACCAACCGCCATATCGCCTTCCGACAGGTGGGATTACACTCCTCCAATATGGCCATGTGGCTTGACGATTTGGTTGTCTATCAGGCAGATGATTGCGATGCGCCCTCCGCTTTGACTGCCCACGGCCTCACCTCCACCTCGGCTACCATCTCGTTCGAGCCCTCGCATAGTAGTGCTTCACAATGGGAATACGTGGCCTGCGCCCCGGGTGTTTCTCCCAACACCCAAACCCCGGTGGCCACCGCCAGCGCCTCGTTTGTCGTGGACAACCTGACTCCCGGACAAACGTACCGCATATTCGTGCGGACCGTCTGTGGCTCGAACAGCCATTCGGAATGGTCAGAGCCGTTAGAAATCACCCCAGACTGTGGAATTATCAGCCAATTGCCCTACACGGAGACGTTCGACACCTACGGAACAGACAGTGAGACGGCCTTCCCCGATTGTTGGCGCCGCATTCTGACCCCTGCATCCTACTCCTACTACCCCATCGTTTCGTCTGAAGTTTCCGCCAGCGGCGTCGGGTCGATGCTCTTCCTCGCCAACTCTTTCAGCGACGATTGGGCCATCACTCCCGCATTCGTCCCGAATCTCTCCTTCGACAGCATCCAACTGGATTTCAGCTACTTCCAGGAAGCTGGTGCGGTTCCGGGTTGGGACACGATGTTTATCGGGGTGATGAGCAGTCCTTACGAAGAGACCTCCTTTGTGCCGGTTGATACCATTACCCTCCAGAACCGTGGTGTTTGGGAACCACACACTGTGCTCTTCGACAGCTATCACGGTGATGGAAGATACGTGGCCTTCCGGTATCACTGTCCTGCATATTTAGGAAAGGTGAACATCGACGACGTGGTCTTCTCCGTAAGAACTGATGTCGGAATTGATGATCACGACTTGAGCCAACTGTTGCACCTCTATCCCAACCCCACGACGGGTAAGTGCACTATCCGCAACGATCAGTATGTGATGGAACGCATCGAAGTGTACGATGTATTTGGAAAACGATTAGAAGTATTGCAAATAAATGATTATCAAATAGATATTGATTTATCCTCCCGTGCTTCTGGCATCTACTTCGTGCGTGTCACCACCGAACAAGGAATGGTTACCAAACGGGTAGTGAAACGATAGCCCTATATTGGATTTGTTGCGAACTCCATTTTGTAGAGACGTGTCATGGCGCGTCTCTACATTTCGTTTAAAAATGTACTTTTGCCGATGATAAATAATCATGCAATAGGATGGATAACAAGGCCCTAATCTCCCAACTGGAAGAAACACAAATCCTTAATAAACAGGAATTTGCCACTCTCATTGCGCACCATACGGAAGAGGATGCGCAGTTCCTGTTCGAGCGGGCGCGTGTCGTGCGCGAACGCTATTTCGGCAAGTCTGTTTATTTGCGCGGACTCATCGAAATTTCCAACTTTTGCGCCAACGACTGCTACTACTGCGGCATACGTCGCAGCAACGAGACTGCAGACCGTTACCGTCTCACCGAAGAGGACATTCTTGCCTGTTGTGAAGAGGGTTATCAGCTGGGATTCAGGACGTTCGTGATGCAAGGCGGCGAGGACGCGCATTTCACCGATGAGGTGCTGGTGCGTTTGATTCGCAACATCAAATCGCGCTTTCCTGACTGCGCGATCACGCTTTCGTTGGGTGAGCGCGCGAAGGATCGTTATCAGAAACTCTTTGATGCCGGCGCAGACCGTTACTTACTGCGTCACGAGACGGCTAACGCACAGCATTACGCGCAGTTGCATCCCGCGTGGATGTCGCACGCGCGGCGCATACAGTGCTTGTGGGATTTGAAAGAGATTGGCTATCAGGTGGGTACGGGCTTTATGGTGGGCACACCGTTCCAAACGCCAGAATTGTTGGCTGAGGACATGCTCTTTATCAAGGAGTTGCAGCCGCAAATGGTGGGCATCGGGCCGTTTGTGCCGCATCACGCCACGCCGTTTGCCAACGAAACGGGCGGCACCGTGGAACAGACGCTCTTCATGCTGGGCCTGTTACGTTTGATGATGCCGCAACTGCTGCTGCCTTCCACGACGGCTTTAGGCACCATCGACAAAACAGGTCGTGAGAAAGGGTTGATGGCCGGTGCTAACGTGGTGATGCCGAACCTGTCGCCTGTGTCCGTGCGCAAAAAGTACGACCTTTACGACAACAAAATCTGCACGGGCGACGAATCCGCGCAATGTGTTAACTGTTTGGGCGTTAGAATTGCATCCACGGGCTATCGAATCGAAGAATCACGCGGCGATGCCCCAGGGTGGAAATAAACTCAGTATTCCAGCTACTTGACTTGTATCTTTCTTATTACCTTCTGCCCGTTAATCGTGATTTCCAGAATGTAACTTCCGGCGGGGAGAGTGGAAACATCGAGCGTGGTCTGTTGCAGAGACTCGATGAATCGCGTCTCTATCATCCGGCCTTGAAGGTCGTATAAGGTGATTGATTGGAGCGATTCGCTGCCGGAAAAATCGATATTGATGACATCCCAGGCGGGGTTAGGGTAAATCTTGACATGACTATCATAATAGTCTATACCTACACTTCTCGACAGCTGCACGTTTTGGATAAGTTGTTCACCATCATTGATTTGCGTGATGATGGTCTTCGGCAGATAGCCTTCGGCGGAGTAGGTGACCGCGTATTGTCCAGCTTTGATGGGACGGTGGTAGTCGCCGTAGGGCAGGGCTGTTTCCACGTAGGAGTGGTCGAGGTCGTGATTGGCGATATAGATCAGCGCCTGCAGCGGCTCGCCCGTCAAAGAATCGGTCACGGTGCCGTGGATGCCGTGTTTAGCTTCCGCCATAAAATTCAGAAATGAGCGGTAGATGTATCCCCAATAGGTTGATAAACGATTGTTAGATAGTATCTTATCTTCGCTAACTTCAATGGTTACGTGGCGCGTTCCAACATAGAAGTTGTGCCAGTCTTGGAAAGAACCGGTGATGACGTACCAGTCGCCGCCTTCTGTCACGCCATTGTCCTCTTCGGTCATGTAGTGAGACGTGGATTTGTGGCAAGTGTCGGCAAACTGACGGCCCATCAGATACCACCAATCGGCATCGGCGTGACTATGCTGATAGCTTGTCCATGTATCCCACGGGTAGTTGAACACTTCCGCGCCGCCATGTAGATTTGCTGCCAACGTGAAGTTGTGTGCAGAAGTGAAGTTGATCATGGCCTCCACTTCCGGTTCGTATGAAGGCTTTGCGGGAATGCTAACTTCTGGAAATGAGCGGTTTAGGTCTTCTCCATGCATGTTTGCACGAATGGAATAAGGCCAGGTGTTGATTTGGTTGTTAGAAGAATAGTAGGTGCCATCGGGATTGTGCAAAGGACAAATCCAAATGTCAATAGTGTTTACCAACTCAGTTGCGTAACTATTTGTGCCATAATTTGATAACAAGTAATCTATTAGTCGGAGCATCATGTAATACCCCGTTACTTCATCGCCATGGATGGTGGAGGTGTAGAGTATGGACGGCTTCCCTTCGTTATCGTTGAGGTTGTTGCTGATGTGTGCGACGAGGATGCTGTGGTTGGCGGGCGTAGTCGCCAAAATCGTGTCGATTTTGCACAGTTGGGGGTAGCGTGTCTGGAAGGTGTCCATCATCGCTAAATAAGTGCTGTAAGTCGGGTAGCGGTTCCAATTGGCGGTCATCTGTTCGTAGTTTTGCGCCATTTGGATTTGGGCTTTGCTGGCCGACATGGTCTGATAAGGGATGTTCAGCGCTTGAAATTGGTCTATGTCTTTGTACGATAGCCAAATACGCACATCGAAGGTGTTGTCGGCATTGCGTTTCACTCGGTCGATGGAGAAATCGTGCGACAACGAGTTCAGTGTGGCGGCATCCAACACGGTCTCCACGTAGGTTCCGGGGATGTTGGGTGCTGAGGTCTGCGCCATAGCCGTGAAAGCTATGAGAGTGGCGGCGATGAAGAGGATGGTGTTTTTCATGAAGGTTTAGGGTTTAGGGGGAAAATAAAGTTAGCAGTTAGCAGATAGTAGTTAGTAGTTAGCGGGGAGTAGGGAGAAGGGAATAGGGAATAGTCATACGTCAAAAGTCTAAGTTTAAGTTTATGTCTATGTCTAGGTTCAAAGTTCAAAGTCAAAGTCTAAGTTTTATCCAGGTATTTTTTAAGGTCGGCGGCTTTTTTGGGGCCGAGGATGGCGGCGAGTTCGGGTTCGGTGGCGGCGGTGATTTTGGAGACGCTTTTGAATTCTTTTAACAGTTTGGTTTTGAGCACTTTGCCGATGCCGGGCGCGTCGTCTAGGATGGAGGCGATGCTGGTTTTGCTGCGGCGCTTGCGATGGTGGGTGATGCCGAAACGGTGTACCTCGTCGCGCACGTGTTGCAGCAATTTTTGTGCTTCGGAGCGTTTGTCGATATAGACGGGCACGTCGTCGCCGACCTTGAAGATGTCCTCCAGTCGTTTTGCAATGCCGACCATCATCAGCCGGTCTTCGATGTGCAACGCTTGGATGGCGTTCCAGGCGGCGTGCAGTTGCCCTTTGCCGCCGTCGATGACCACCAAGTCGGGCAGCGGCTTGTTCTCTTCGAGCAGCCGGTGGTAGCGACGGTAGATGACCTCCTCCATGGAGGCGAAGTCGTCGGCCCCGACCACGGTTTTGATGTTGAAGTGGCGGTACTCGTTCTTGGCGGGTTTGCCGTCGATGAAGCAGCTCATGGCCGCCACGGGTTCCTCACCTTGCGTGTTGGAGTTGTCGAAACATTCGATACGGCGCGGTAACGTCTTCATTCCCAGCGCTTCCTGTAAGGCTTGCAGCACGCGCATGTTACGTCGCTCGGGATCCGCCAAGTCCTGACGTTTCTTCTTCTCCAACATGTAGAAATGGGCGTTGTGGGTGGCCAACTCCAGCAGTTTGCGTTTGTCACCGCGCTGCGGCACCTGCAAATCCCAGTCTTCGGGTGCGAGACTCGGCATGAACGGCACTAAAAGGGTGGGGGAGAGTCCTCCCAGACGCTCTTTCATTTCCAAGATGCCGGTCCAAAGCGCGTCTTCCGCGGTGGTCTCCAACCGATTGTCGATTTCCAAGGTGTGCGCTTGCACGACAGCCCCGTCTATTACACGCAAGAAGCTGATATACGTGCAGTTATCGTCTTCTTCCATGCCGAAGACATCCATATTGGTCAATGCGGGATTCACCACCACCGATTTACCGATGAAGTTCTCCAACGCTTCGATTTTCTGCTTGACTTCCGCTGCCTGCTCAAATTTCCATTCTTCGGCGTACTGCATCATCTCCTCTTTCAGTTGCCGGATCACCTCTTTGCGGTTGCCTTTGATGATTTGGATGGCCTTCTCGATGTTTTCCTGATACTTTTCCGCCGTGATGAGACCGCAGCAGGGCGCGGCACACTTCTTGATTTGGTATTGCATGCACGGACGGTCGTTGTTGCGCAGGATTTTGCAGGTGCGCAACGGAAACATGTCGTTGAGGAGCTCAAGGAGTATATTCATCTGGCGGACAGAGGAATAGGGACCGAAAAGATGCATCTTGGCGGGGTCGGGGCGGCGTGTCGGAAATATCCGCGCAAACGGCTCCCTCGTAACCGCAATCCACGGGTAGGTCTTGTCGTCCTTCAGCATGATGTTGTACTTGGGCTTGAACTCCTTGATCATGCTGTTTTCCAGCAACAAAGCGTCCCATTCCGTATCCACCACCACGGTCTGGATGTCACGAATCTTCGTGACCAGCATCCGCACCTTCGCCGAATCGTGATCCTTGTTGAAATAGGAGGAAACCCTCCGCTTCAACCGCTTCGCCTTACCCACATAGATAACCGTGCCTTTATCGTCGTAGAAACGATAAACGCCGGGCTTCTCGGGCAGGGTCTTGAGGATCAGTTTGATGTGGTCGGACATGGAGGGTGAGGGTTTAAGGTTGAGGGTTTAGGGGGTTAATAGGTTAGGGTCGAGGGTCGAGGGAAAAGGGAGTAGGGAATAGTTCAAGGTTCAAAGTTCAAAGTTCAAAGTTCAAGGTTCAAAGTCAAAAGTCAAAGTTCAAAGTTCAAAGTCAGCTAACAGCTAACAGCCAGTTTTACGGTTCTCTTGGTACGGGGTTCACGTATAAATCTTCGGGTTTGCGGGGGCGATAGAGGTCCATCCAGCGGAAGTCTTGGAGTTTGCGGTTTTTGTCTTCGAGCTTTTCGTCGGGGTAGATTTGGCCGTTGGGGGCGTCAAAGTAGCGGATTTGCTGTATGTGGTTGCTGTCCAGGTAGATGCGCATCTCGCTGGTGATGGAGGTGTTGATTCCTATGAGTTCTTCGTTGTCTTCCTGCACATAATACACACATTCTGCATTCCCGATAATATCGACCCTATTCAGATTCTTTCTTTCCATGAATCCTTTGATTTTCAGACCTTTAATCTGGTTGAATTCCGTGTTTTCAAAGAGACCGCCCACAATGAATCCCGATTTGCAAAGTTCTATGATGGAGTGGATGGAGTCTAGGGCTTGGCATCGGACGGTGTCGCCGGTGAGTTGGTAATTATCAGACCAGAAAACAGGGTTGTAGTAGAGCGTGAGTAGCGAATCTTCAACATTGTAAACCATTGAGTCACAAGCACCTTGAATGTCTTTGTGAAGGAATTTGGTATGGAAGTAAGCTCTGAAAAGGGTAGGGTTTGAAGCGGAGTCAATATCCATCTTTAGGGTGTCGCAATGGAGAAAGAGGGTGTCGTGGTTATCGTCAATGTACATGAGCAGGTTGCTGTCGGTAGCGATAGAGGTGCCGTTTTTCTCATAATGCTCAAGGTAATTCCCTTTGACAATGAAGTTGTTGGCGGAATCTATGAGGCAGGCGTTGTTCCATGCCCTGCCGAATCGGAATTGCTTGTCGTAAAAGAGACTGTCGGCTGACAAGTATTGGCCATCCCCAAAAAGCTCTACGTTGCCGTAAAGGACAGAAACATCCGCCTCTGTGTTGTAGAGACCGTGGTCTGTCCAGATGGCGTTTTCATCGCTGACGAGGTGAGTGCGGGAAATGAAGTAGGCAATTTTGGAGGATGCGTTGTAACGAAGTGAATCACAGTCCATTTTGTAGCTGGGACTGCGCAATTGCACCTCTTCGTACAGGAAGGCATCGTCGGTGTTGGTATAATATTTCCCGATGATGCTGCTGAGCGTATCGGCATCACTGTAGATGTGGCTCAGGGAGGTGTAATAGCCGCAATCGATATTCAGATCGTAGAACAAGCTGTCCGTCAACAAGTAAGCTCTTCCGTTGTCCAGTCGGACGTCGCCCGCGATGGAGGCCTGCCGGATATTTCCGTCATAGTTGGCGCGTTTGCCGTAGAGATTCACCGAATCGCTGACGACGATGCGCACAGGGGAACCGAAAGCCTGGATGTAGTTTTCTGATTCATAGAGGTATGCGCTGTCGCAGTAGCCTACCACATTATCCTGTTTGAACTTGACGTGTCCAACGAGTCGTTGCGCCCCGTTGAGCACCTCTTCGTCATAATATCCCATATCCGCCCGATAGAGAATCTTTCGGTCGTTTTGTGCGTTTAGAACACTAACACACAAGCAGATAAGGATGATATTACAGAAGAGTCGTTTCATGGATTAGCGGATCAGCGAGGAGTCGGTTTTTTGGTCGATGATGCGGTCTTCTTTGAAAGTGATTTCGCGGAAAATCTCTCCGGTGGGAGTATAATAAACCTCTGCACCCTCTTTTTTGTTGTTTTTGTAATGGGTCGTACGAGCTGGGTGACCGTTTTTGTCATAAAAAGTGACTTCTCCGTCACCATTTTGGAACTTACCTTCTCCAACAACCACACCGCGTTCATCGTAGTAGGTCCATGGTCCGTCGAACAGGTCGTTTTTGAAACCGCCTTCCACTTTGATGCTGCCGTCAATGTGATAGGCTTTATGCGGACCGTCCTTACGACCATGTAAATAAGTGAATTCCTGACTTTTACATCCATTTGGCAGATACATCACCTCCAAACCTTCGATGGAATCATTCACGTAAACGCAATAGGTGTCCAGCAAGCCGTTTTTGAAATATCTGCGGAATTCGCCGTTACGTTTGCCGTTTTTCATGTCCACCTCGATTTCCACCGTGTTGGGGCTGCTGAAGAAGTAGGTGGTACGTCCGTGTTCCTTCTTCCCTTTGTAATGGATGATAGACTGGGTGGCTCCGTTCGGATAGTAGGTGGTCTCCACATGGGAGCAGGCGGCGGCCAAGAGTAGGAGCGCGCCCATGACAACTATTAGATATGTCTCTTTTCTCATAATTTTCAAATTAGCCCGCAAAAATACACTTTTTAGAACAAAAAAATACACGGCAGTCGCCGTGTATTTTTGAATTATGTCGGGGTGAGAAGACTCGAACTTCCGGCCTCTACGTCCCGAACGTAGCGCGCTACCAACTGCGCCACACCCCGTCCTTTTTTTCGGCTGCAAAAATACACTTTTTTTGAAATAAAACACACATTGTTTTTTTTTGTATTTTTGCGCTTTGTCTTTGATGTGAAATGGGTGAAATTTTTTTTGCAACATTCGAAGGCGTTTTTCGTTAGGAAAGAAAATTTATAGAAAAATGGGAAAATATATCATTCGGCTCAGCATGTTGCTGATTATGCTGGCTTCTTTTCAAATCGTTGTGGGACAAGATATTATCATGGGGACTGTACCGCTCGTGAATGATATCGAGGACCAACCTCGTAATTTTTATGATCCGGGTGGACGACCTGGTAGCTTGGGGCCCAACCAAGATCCTGATGGTTATTTTCCGCAGAACTGTCGGGATACGATGACGTTGCGCGTGACGTTTTCGACCTGTGTGATGTATGCACTTTTTGAAGAATTTTCCATGAGTATTGGTGATACCTTGTGGATTTTCGACGGTCCGAACTGCAGTTCACCGCTCATCGGTGTTTACAATTTGGTGAACTCTCCCGGCGAAGTCTATGCCACGGGCAAAAACATGACTTTTGTGTTTCATTCCGATAATCAGGATGTCCCGGGTTTGCAAGATGGATGGGTCGCCAAAGTGTATGGTTATGATACCACGCAGACCGCCATCATAATGGGTACAGACTATTTTAATGTCACTTGTAATGCGAAATTTTACGATTCAGGTGGTCCTACTGGCAATATCGCTTCCAACAATGAGAATGCATTCGCAGAGTTTTCGTCGCCTGTCGGCACGCACCTCAAATGCGTGTTCACCCAATTTGCCGTGAACGGTATTCTGAAAGTGTATGATGGATTGAATGCGGATCCGAACAAACGTTTGATTGGCCAGTTCTGCACCTCCACGTTGGATGCCACTACGGGAAATAAACCGCCAGTGCTCTTCTCCAGTCAAAGTGCCTTGACCTTTGTTTATGTCGGCGCTTCCGGTGATGTGGGCAAGGCTGGATGGGCAGCTGAAATCTCCTGTGTCACAGAACTTTTCGAAAGTCCTGACGGCAGTGCTTGCCCAAGCATCAACAACCTTGCGTTGGGTGCCTATTCAGAAGTGAGCGACCCGAATATCATTGATTTCGACTGCTCCAAGCCTATTGTGTTGTTGGATGCAGAAGTGGTGGCCACGGGCCCTTATTCCAACGACTATACGATTAAACAGATTCCGTTTGAATCCCGTATTTTCGAGTTCAACGAAGGCACCAATATCGGAGCAAATTCAGACGATAGCTGGCAGTCAGGCGTTTCGTTGCCTTTCAAGTTCTCTTTCTTCGGAAAGACCTACCAGATGGTCTATCCTGGCACCAATGGACTGATTTCTATGAGTCCCCAGTCGGGATATTGCTCCTTCTCTTACTCACCGCCTCCGGCATCACCTCCCTACAGCAGTATTCCATATAATTACAAGAACTGTATATATGGTGTGAATGAAGATATTGACTGTCGTTATTTTGTGGACAAGAATGATGGTCTGGGTATGGGTGCCGTCCGTGTGGGTGTGTTGGGTGACGCTCCTTGCCGTGCGTTCGTCTTCAACTACCTGAACGTAGGTCTGTATAATCATCATAGTACCAACAATAACTATAACACCTACCAAATGGTGATTTATGAAGGCACCAACATTATCGACGTGTATATCAAGCACAGAGATTGTTGCGCTACGACAAATAGTAGTGGTGAGGGCCTCGTTGGACTGCAAAACAGCACTTCTTCGCAGATTTTGTATGCGCCTGGAAGAGGTACGACCAGTTGGACGGCGGATAATGAGGGTTGGCGCTTCACGCCGATCACTCCTTTGGATGAAAACAGTACCATGACATGGTATGTGGGTTCTGTTTCTCCCGCTAATATTTTGACTACCGGAGCATACGCATCTGCGAGAAAAATCACGGTGAGCCCGCAAGAAACGACCAAGTATATTTCTGAATATACGTTCACGAATGCGGCAGGTGATGTGTTCGTCCTTCGCGATACCACCTTGATTAGGGTAAGTATTCCGTCGATTACCACGACTTCAAACACAGGAAATAGTAATATATGTCCTAATGATCCGGCACATTTGACGGTGACGGCAGGCAATGAATTCCCCAATATCCATCCCGATAAATACCAATGGAGTAGTGGCGATACGACCGCGACTTGCGTTGTCACGCCGTCGCAGACCACTACCTATTATGTGACGCTTACCTTCGACAACGGTTGCACGCGCAATGACTCTGTCAAGGTATTGGTGACGGATTTGGAATTCCCCACTATCACGGGTGACGATACAATCTGCTCAGGGGAATCTTCCACCTTGGTGGCTACGCATCCTTCATCCAACGAATACCATTGGAGCAGTGGTCAAAGTACATCCACCATCACGGTTTCTCCGCAAATCACCACAGAGTACGTGGTGTCGGCTACCATGACGGGTAACTGTATTGTTACGGACTCGTTTACGGTGGTTGTGATTCCTTTGCCGCGACCTGCGTTCATCGCTACTCCTACGGACATTTTCGTGGAGAATGGTATCGGAACCGTGACGTGTAACAACCTTTCGCCTGAGGAGTACTTCTTGACGTGGGATTTTGGAGATCCTTTCTCCAACACCAACATCGTGCATGACGTAGAGGATCCCTCTCACGATTATACCCGCTCAGGTTATTTTACCATTACGCTGACGGCGGAGGATTCGCTGGGCTGTATTGACTCGGCCAAGACGCGCGTGTCTGTGTCCGTGCCCTATTTCTTCTACGTTCCCAATTCGTTTACTCCTGACGGTGACGGCATCAACGAGACTTTCGCCCCGAAAGGCGAAGGTGTGGATCCGGATAACTACTTGATGGAGATTTTCGACCGTAACGGCGTACTCGTGTTTAGTACTCGCAGCCCGTTTGACTATTGGGATGGCCGTAATAAGTACGGACAAATGTGCCCCGAAGGCGTGTACGTGTACTTGATCCGCCTGAAAGACCTCAATGCGGAAGATAAAGAGTACATGGGAACAGTGACGTTGGTGAGGTAGGATGAGGTTTAGAGTTTAGGGTTTAGGGTTTAGGGCTAACATCACTTATCAAACTTGTTCAAATCGCGAACGCGCAGGTTCATCCATTTAGGCTCGATGTCGGGATTGTAATACGTTTCGTCGATTTGTATGTGCGGATGTGCGAAGACCGTTTCTGTGAGAAATTGGTCAATGACGGGAAACTCTTCATTATAGATACCGGCTACTTGGTGGCCGAGACCAGGATAACGACGGATATGGTAGCCATATCCGTTTTTCTTGAATTGTTGTGCGATGCAATGGGAACCGTAAAGGCCGAATCCAAAGATGCTGGTATTCGTATAAATCACTAATTTATCGGCTGTTCCGTGGCAGAGAAGCGTGGGTGCGGGTTCGTGCAGTTTGTATTTGGGTTTTCCGTGTGTGGAAAAAATGGCACCAGCGTATGAGATAACACCTGCTAAACGGAATGTGTCGGGCAGGATGCTGCTGTTGAGGTATCCGTTGCACAGTGCGTAGTCGGTTTGCAAGACCGTGATGGCTCCAGCGCTGCTGCCCATCAGGATGAAGTGATTCGGATTGAGGGTGTATTTTTTCGTCTTTAAGAGGTTCTTTATGGTGTAGCCCATTGCCGAAATCATGTCTTCGGCTGCCATGTCGATGGCGGTTTGAAATAGTTTCACACTGGCTATTGCAGAACCTTTGGTTTTCCCGCGCATCCCCAATCGGTAGTCAATGGCGATGACCACATATCCTTTGTCCGTAAAGTGTTTCTTGATTTGCTCAATTTGCTTGTCATCGCGTTTGCCGCCGATGAAGCCGCCGCCGAATGCGAAAAAGAGGCATGCCTGCTGCTCGTTCTGCACTTGCGGCACATATACATCCATGTAGAGTTTGGACGTGTCTTTGGTGGCAAAGAGATAGGTCTCCTTCTCTTGTGCGGAGAGGGTTAATGTGCTTAAAGTCAGCACGATGAAAGCAATAGTCTTTAATATTTTCATTTTGTCAGGGAATTATCGGGGACGTGAGCTTTAAGAATGAAAAGGGGTATCATGATGGCAAAGAAATCAACTCCGGCGCGACGTTCAAACATGCATTCGACCAAGCAGTTGAGTAGCATCAACACAAATAAGCTCAGCAGCATCATGTCGCGGTGTTTGATGGCTAAGGCCAAAGGTACGCTAAAATAGAGCAAAATGAGGATGATTCCCGGGATCCCATTGGTGAGCAGCGCGGAAAGGAACTGATTATGGGCGTTAAGCGGGCGTGTACGTTCCATCCAATAGCCGTTTTCGTGATATTGTTCCATCACGATTTCGCTACCGTCCCCTGTGCCCACTCCCCACGGCAGATTCTTGACGGATGCATCCCAAGCGGCCTGCCAAATGATCAGTCGCGGGTCCAGAGGTTTGTCGCTGTCGTCTTTATGCCGCATGCTGATAGCCTCTTGCGTGAAGCGGTTCGTAGGGAATGCGATTATCATAGCGGCAATCAGACCGAAAACGATGGCCGTTATGGCCAAAATGCTTTTCCAATGCGGGCGGTTCAGGTGTATGGCGTAAAAGCACCAAATCATTTGCAAAAAAAGGAAAGCAAGAGTACCAGCGCGCGAATAGAGACAAAACACACCGACAATCAACAGTAATTCTACCCCATAAAGCCAGATAACGTGTTTTTTCTTCATATTTTGCTGGTTATGAAGCAGATGGTTGAAGATTAACAGATAGACGAAAGTGAGGTAAAGCGCAGTGTAGGCGTGATGGCTGTTGTAGCAGAAATAGTAGTTGTGCATATAGTTGATGTCACCCGTTGTCGCGGTTTTGTAAATGCCGTGGATGAATAAAGTAATCATATATATGATTACGCTGACGGAAAAGAGGGTGAGAAGGACGTCGAAATGCTCTTTTTTCCAGATTTTCGGGGAAGCGGTAAGGAAGATGATGGGGGCGAAGAAGAACCAAAGGTAGCACTCTACCGTGCTCCAGGCGGCGGCCATGTTGGTAGAGTTGAGAAGTCCCAAGGGCGGGATCAAGCAGATGCCGAGTAGAAAAAAGCCGTATGGAATGCCGTTGTTTGTCTTGAAGTTTTCCCATTTTTCGCGCCAATTCCCTTCAGAAATCCATAGAATCATCAGCAAAATGCCTATGGGCCACATAAAGAAAGTGGTGAATGGCAACAACACCATCATCATCACCATCAATACGTAGCTGATGTTGAAGAAGGCATTGGGCGTCTGAAGCGAATGGAGGAGGTTCTGGATTTTATTCATGGCTTAATAGATCGGGACGGCGTTCTTGGGTTCTCGTAATTTGCTGATTCATACGCCATTCGTCTATAAGCTTTTGATTGCCGGAGAGGAGTACATCGGGTACACGGTGACCTCGGAAGTCCGCGGGACGTGTATAGACAGGTGCGGAGAGCAGGTTGTCTTGGAAGGAGTCGGAAAGGGCTGATGCGCCGTCGCTGATGACGCCGGGGATGACCCGTGCGATGGCGTCGCTGATGACCATGGCCGCCAGTTCGCCGCCCGACAGCACGTAATCGCCAATGCTGAGGTCCTCGGTGATGTAGAGTTCGCGTACGCGCTCGTCCACGCCCTTGTAGTGCCCGCACAACAGGATGATGTTGTTTAGCAGCGACATACTGTTGGCTTTCTGTTGGTTGAAGGTCGTGCCGTCGGGAGCCATCAAGTAGATGCCGTCGTATTCGCGCTCGCTTTGCAGCTGCTCGATGCAGCGTGCGATGGGCTCGACCATCATCACCATGCCGGCACCGCCGCCAAAGGGATAGTCATCTGCCCGGTGGTGCTTGTCGTAGGTGTAGTCGCGGATGTCGTGCGTGTAAAGTTCTATGTATTTGCGCTCTACAGCGCGTTTCAGGATAGAACTTCCGAACACACCCGGGAACATTTCCGGAAAAAGGGTTAAAATATCTATGCGCATAAATCAGAGTTTCTCAATCATCATGATGCCGTCGCGGAAAGGCAGCAGCAGGTTTCGCACGCGCGGGTCTTGCTGCACCCTCTCGTTGAAGGCCATTATCGCTTGGGTGTCTTTGTCGTTATGGGCTACTTCATGAACCACTTTACTGTTCCATAACGTGTTGTCAATCAGTATAAAACCGTTCTTCTTGACCAAAGGGAGAACGATGTCGTAGTATTCAGGATAGTCCGTTTTCTCTGCATCAATGAAGACCAGGTCCCATTTTTCTTTTAGCGACGGTACAATCGTTTTCGCATCCCCGATATGTAACTTTATTTTCTGGATATCAGGACTTTGGGAAATGTATTCACGAATGCGGTCTTCATATTCCTCGTTGATTTCGATGGTGTGCAAGACCCCATCGTCTGTTAGCCCTTCGGCTAAGCAGATGGCTGAATAACCCGTGAAAGTGCCGATTTCCAAAATCCTTTTCGGTCGTATCATCTTGGAAATCAGCGACAAGAACTGTCCTTGGAGCTGTCCCGAGGCCATACGTGGGTTGAGGGTCTGCAGATGCGTCTCACGATTCAACCGATAGAGCAGGTCGGACTCTTCGGTCGTGTGCGCCTCGCAATAGGCCTCAATAGCGGGATCTATAAGCTCAAAAGTGGACATTTACGACAGCTCTGCGATGGTTTTGTTGACTTCTTCTTCGGTTTTGGTCAGTTTGTCACGGCAAATCTTCAGCAGCACCGTGGCACGCTTCATCTTTTCGGTCAGTTCATCCACACTGATGTCATCGTGTTCCAATTGGTCCACAATCTCTTTCAGTTCTTCGAAAGCGGCGGAGTAAGAGGGTTCTTTCATAATGGTTATGGGTTATTGGTTATGGGTTATTGAAGCAGTTAGTAGTTAGCGGTTAGTAGTTAGCGGTTAGTAGTTAGTAGTTAGTAGTTTAAGTCTATGTCTAAGTTCTAAGTTCCAGGTTCCAAGTTCCAGGTTCCAAGCCAATAGCTAATAGCTAATAGCTAAAAGCCAACGGCTAGTACTGGATTCCCAGGCGGACGCCAGCGAAGTGGTATAGTACGTTTTTACGGGAGTTGGTGGAGTAGGCGGAGAAGTCTTGTTCGCCGGGTTGAAGGATGGTATAGCGGATGTCGGTGTATTGGACTTTGTAACATGCTGCCAGTAAGAGAGATAATCTTTCGTTGAGGTTGATGCGTAAGCCGAGACCTCCTTCACCCATCGGGCCTGTTGCGGTGCCGTGCACGACGTGGGTCATCTTTTCGGGGATGGATGACACGTACCATTTGAAGCTATAGCCCATGTTGGCATAAAACACAGGTACGAACTTCGTGTCGGTGAAGTTGACCGTGAAGTTGAGGTAAATGGGGATAAAGGCGGTGTGACGCCAGAAATCGAAGCCCGCGCCTAATCCCATTTGGAAGTATGGATTGAATTGATAGCCAAGCAGTTGGTTGACGGAAAAGTCAAAATTCTGATTTTGAACCGTCTGCTGTTCCAGTACGATTTGTCCCAATCCAGTGGCGTATCCCACTGAGGTCATGTAGATGAATCTCTTTTGTGGGGTGGGGCGGCGGTTCTGCGTGAAACCATTGAGGCAGAACAGCAAACAGATAGCCATTATGAGCGTTTTCTTCATCATCATTTATTGTTTTTGATTTATTTTCGTTGCTTTGAGCATTTCGCGTGCGGTAGCCAAGGCGGATTCGTTGCAATTTTCACCGCTCATCATCGTGGCTATCATCTGCTCACGCTCAGGCATTGTTAAAAGCTTGATATTTGTAGTTGTTTGATTGTCAGATATTTGTTTGTACACCAGATAATGCTGGCTTCCGCGAACTGCAATTTGCGGCAGGTGCGTGATGGCGATGACTTGATGCTTCTCCGCTAAGGTTTGCATCATTTGTCCCACTTTCGAAGCCGTTTCGCCAGAAATGCCGGTGTCGATCTCATCGAAAATGATCGTGGGCAGGAACATCGTGTCGGTGATGATGGACTTGAGGCACAACATGATACGGGACATTTCACCGCCAGAGGCGATCTTGGACATGTCAGCAGGCGCAACACCACTGTTAGCCGTGAACAGGAACGTGGCTGTGTCGGCGCCGTTGTCACGCAGCTCTTCCGTCTGTGCGAGTTCCACGGTAAAACGACTGTCGTTCATACCTAGTTTGCGGAGGCGTTCTTCCATTGCATTGGCTAAAGCGGGTATCGCCTTACCTCTCGATTCAGTGAGTCGTTTGGCTAATGCCCGTACTTCCTTTTCTGCTTGATTTACAGTTTTTTCCAGTTCAATAAGTTGCTCTTTTTCGTCCGTATAGGTTTCCACTTCGAGGCGCAATTGCTCCAAAAGGGCTATCAACGCCTCGTTGTCCTCCACGTGGTATTTGTTCTGCAGGGTGAAGAGCAAATCCAAACGCTCGTTCAGCTGCTCCAGAAGTTGCGGGTTGATTTCCACATTGTCGCTTTTTTTCGACATTTCGTAGGAAAGATCCTGCGCTTCTGCCAGCAGGTTGTCCATTCTTTGCAGGAAAAGGTCGTAGTCGCCGCCTAAATTGGACAAGGCGCGGCACTCGCTCTGCGCAGACTTCAACATATATAATATATTGTCACCCTCTTGTTCGGACAGTAACGCTGTAGCGTTGTAAAGGTGCGACTTGATGGTTTCGGCATTCGTCAACTCTTTGATTTGCATCTCGATTTGCGATTGCTCGTCAGGTTGCAGCGATGCTTTCTCCAGTTCTTCAATGGTGAAAGTGTTGTAGTCGTGGCGAATCGCGGCTTCAGCACATTTGGCTCGCAATTCCTCCAATGTCTTTTTTTGCTTCTTCCAGCTGTGAAGCACTTCCTGATATTGGCTGATAAGGTTCTGATTCTGAGCAAATTGATCCAAAAGACGAAGACGGAAATCGGCATTTTGCAGCATCAAAGTCTGATGTTGTGAATGGATGTCCACCAGCTGTGTGGCTATGCTCTTCAGAACCGTCAGATTCACCGGCGTGTCATTGATGAAAGCGCGGGACTTCCCGTGTTCGTTGATTTCCCGCCGGATAATGGTATCGTCTTGATAATCCAGATCGTTTTGTTCGAACCAAGATTTCAAAGGTAGATCTTGAATGTGAAATGTGGCTTCCACAATGCACTTTCGCGACTTGTCGAAGAGTACATCTGTGTCGGCGCGGTTGCCCAAAATAAGCGAAAGGGCGCCCATGAGAATGGACTTACCCGCACCTGTTTCACCAGTGATTACGCTCAAACCCTCCTGAAAATAGATTTCCAAAGACCGTATTATCGCATAATTCTCTATTTGAAGGGAAGTTAGCATCTTGACTATTTGGAAGAGGAGGAGTTGATGGCATCGTAAGCGGAGGAGTTGGTAGGATCAAGCTGTTTCATGATGTTCACTACCTGCGTCTTCTCCGACGGCATACCTTCTTTAAAAATATTGATGATTTCGTCTTTCTTGGTGTTCAAGATGATGCGGACAACCGCCAAGTTGGATTTTTGGGCGTTGACCTGTTGCAAGAGCTTCAGACTTTCGAGAATCACCGCGCGTCCGGCATCAGGTGTTTCGTTCATCACGTCCAAACCCAAACGGTGATATTGATAGTAGAAGTCGTGGATTTTGCTATAAGTGCTGTTGGTGAAGTTCTCGGTAATCCAATAGCGGTTGTTTTGACCGCTTTCCGCCACGTTCCATCCTGTAAGAGAGGAGTTGAGGTTGACCGTGTTTTGGCATTTTGAGAAGTATGGGGAACCTCCGTTGGGCGAGAAGGAATCGAGCTCCACGCCAATGAATAAGTTTAGATAATAGGCAATTAAGGAAGTGAGTTCCGAAAGGTTGGCGGTTTCGTCATACTCCAATTCGTCACCGTCGTCGTATTTGAATTTGACCTTTTTGTCTTGGAAACTCAGCAAGGTGGTTTTGTAACTGGCCTTATATACAGGGCGTTGCAGCACTAAAGTGGCCGTACCTTCGTATTCATCGCCCGACGCTTTGGTCAGGTTGATGGTGATGGAACATTCGATACGTTCGTTCTGTTTCAGGTTGTATTGGCACCATTTGCGTTCATGGATGAAGGAGTAGAGTTTTTGCCGCATCTCATTGAAACGTTGTTGGTTACCAGAACTCGAAATCTGAGTGGTGTTGAGGGAGACGGAACATTGGAAGTCTTGCGCGTTCAGAGAGCTGAGCGCGGTCATCAGAATGACTAGGATTACGGCGATACGTTTCATAGTTGTTGTTTTATTCGTGAATATATTTTCGAGCAGTTTGAATGATTTCTTCTGCAATTTCCTGCTTGCTCTTCAGTTCGCTGGCAAATTCTCGTCCGTCTTTGCTGAAAATGGTCACTTGGTTAGTGGCGGTGCGGAATCCAGCGCCTTTAGTGCGCAGGGAGTTCAAAACGATGAGGTCGGCGTTTTTATTGTGCAGTTTTTTCTTGGCGTTCTCCACTTCATTTTCGGTTTCCAAAGCGAAGCCGATCAGCAATTGACGGTCGCTCTTGATTTTACCCACAGATGCCAAAATGTCTTTGGTCTTCACCAATTCCACGGAAAGTTGAGCGTTGTCTTTCTTGATTTTCTCAGGCGCAACGTGCGCAGGGGTGTAGTCGGCCACGGCGGCAGACATGATGATAATGTCTTGCTCTTCAACCAATTGCATGCACTGCTGATACATTTCTTCCGCCGTTTTCACATCGTAGCGATGGATGTTGCGATGGTGAGCGGTACAACTGCTGGGACCTGACACGAGCGAGACGATAGCGCCTTTCCGGGCGGCAGACTCGGCCAAGCAAAAGCCCATCAAACCTGAGGAGTGATTGCCGATAAAACGCACAGGATCAATGGGTTCGTAGGTCGGCCCCGCCGTGATAAGAACCCGTTTCCCTTCCAAGGTTTGGTCTTCTGACATACGTTCGTCCACGATGTCGAAAATCTGTTCTGGTTCTTGCATTCGTCCACTGCCGGTAGTTCCGCAAGCCAAAAAACCCTCTTCGGGGGACAAGATTTCGCAGCCCCGTTTCTTTAGCAAATCGATATTTTCCTGAACGACAGGATTTTGGAACATATTGGTGTTCATGGCAGGGGCGATGAACACGGGCTTCCGCATGGCTAAGAACAGGGTGGAGAGGGCATCATCGGCGATGCCGTGCGCGAATTTGGCGATGATGTTGGCGGTTGCGGGCGCCACCACGAGTGCGTCAGCCCATTCCGCCATACTGATATGTTCGACCTCCAATGTACGGTTTTGGTCGAACATATCCGTGTATAACTTGTTCTGAGACAGAGTCTCAATAGTCAAAGGGGTCACAAATTGCAAGGCATTCTGAGTGGCGGTCACGCGCACGTCGTAACCGTTTTTCTTGAACAGCCGGATCAGCGACATCGTTTTGTAGGCCGCAATCCCGCCGGAGATGCCAATGACAATGTGCTTGCCCATGACCATTAATTACTTTTCGTTGACGTCGTTGTAGTAAATCTGATCGTTTTCGAACTCGTAAAGTGCCAGCTGAGTGGGCTTGGGAAGCTGCTCGTACATCTTTGAAAGTTCGATTTGCTCGCGGTTTTCGAAAATTTCCTCGCCGGAACGATCTTGTTGATTGGAGATGTGGGAGTTTTCCTGAAACTCTTGTTTCAACTCCGCAGCAATTTGGTCGGCGCGTTTGGACATGATCACGATGCTTTTGTAGAAGTTGCCCGTGTCTTTGTCGTATTTGCGGATGTCTTTCGTCTTGGCGAACAGGTCGATTTTTAATTTCTTGTAATCTATAGCTTTCATTACCAATTAATTATGATTTATATTTCTGTAATTGTTTTGTCACATCTTGTGAGATTTTTTCCACCTCTTTCATGTAGGGAGAGTCGGGATAGTTGAGGCGCATCTTGATGCAGGCATCCAGGCAGGCTTTAAGACGTTCCTCTTTTTTCCGTTCGGTGCTCTTCTTCGAGAACTCGTAATTGTTGAGTACCAAGTAGTAAACAGCTTCGGGCATGAGTGGTGAGTAGGAATATTTGTTGAAGAAGTTCTTGGCTGCAATCTGGCATGCCGCGTAGTGGTCGGTATTATAATATAACTTCAAGATTTCCAAATCTTTACGAGCCAATTTCAGCTGCAGGTCATCCAGCATGAGGTTGCATTCTTCAATGTGCGGGCTGTTGGGATAAGCTTGAATGAATGCACTGATCTGCTCGATGGCATATTTGGTGTTTGATTGGTCGAGGTAGTAGTCGGGAGAGGTTTTATAAATAGCAGTGATACAGCGGAAAAAGGCATCTTCGGTGTGCTCGGAATTGGGGTAGCGTTTCACATAATCGCGGTAGTGGAAGGCGGCCATGTTGAAGTCACCGTTTTGGTAGTAGCAGTCGGCGAAGAGGAAAAGGATGGTGTCGGCACGCGGGGTTCCCAAAGATAGCGGATAGAGTTCCTCGAAAAGACCTGCGGCGGAGAGCCATTGCTTGTTGTTGTAGTATTTCATGGCGCGCTCGTAGTGTTGGTCGAACGATGCAAAGGTAACCCGCTTGTTTGAAATGTTCTTCATGCGGGTCTTCTTCTCCTTTTGGGGTTTCACCGTGTCTTTTTGCGTGGTTTCGGGTTTCAAGGAGTCTTGCATCGTGATTCCTTCGGGTGCAAAAAGACAAACAGCGCTTAAGCGGTCCGCCGCATTCGCGGAGACTGCAAAAGCCAACATTATGATAACCAATAAGTTACAAGTCTTTTTCGCCATATTATAAAAACGCGCAAATATAGTATTTTTTTCTAATCGAAGTCGAGCTTCATGATAGAGTCTCGCTTGGTTTCGTTACATCCGGAAGGGTCACCGATATACGCGGCGGGTTGTTTGAAGATGTATTGATCCGATGAGTATCTATTTTCAGATGTAATAATCTTGTTGTAAGGTAGTTGCGGATCTGAATACACCTTGCTCATGAAGAGTCCGAAAACAGGCATGGCGGTGCGTGCACCTTGGCCGAGTGCCGTAGAGCGGAAGTGTGCTGCGCGGTCTTCGCAACCTACCCATACCCCGCAGGTCAGCAGCGGCGTGTAACCCACAAACCAACCGTCAGATTGGTTGTCGGTGGTGCCGGTCTTACCCGCGCATGGGAAGGTGATGCCGTATTGGCTGCGCAGTCGTCCGCCTGTACCGAAATTGATAACGCCTTCCATCAAGCGGACGGTCTTGAAAGCCGTGATTTGGTCCATAGCTTCGTTGGTTTTCGGCACCTTTGTGTAGATGATATTACCCTCTTTGTCACAGATGTTCGTGATGAAGACAGGCTCCACATAGACCCCTTGGTTCGGGAAACAGTTGATGGCACCGACTTGCTCGTAAAGGGTTAATTCGCAAGCACCCAGACAGATAGCAGGAACTGCGGGGATGTCGGAGGTCATACCCATGTTGCGTACGAGGTCGATGACCGCGTTGGGGCCGTAGCGTTTCATCAGGTAGGCGGAGACTTGGTTGAGGGAGTATGCCAAAGCTTCGCTCAAGGGCAGCATTTGACCTTCTTTGTGGCTGCCGGAGTTGCGGGGTGTCCACGGACCGCTCGGGGTCTCGATGGTCACCGGCACGTTGGGCACCATGGTGCAAGGATCGAAGTCGCCGCTTTGCATGGCTATGGTATAGACGTAGGGTTTGAAGGTGGATCCGACCTGACGTTTGGACAGCTTCACGTGGTCGAACTGAAAGTATTCGTAATTGGTGCCACCTACGTAGGCTTTTACATGTCCGGTTTTTGACTCCACACACATCAAACCGCACTGTAAGAACGACTTATAGTAGCGGATAGAGTCCATCGGCGTCATCACCGTATCGATCATCCCGCGGTAGCTGAAGACTGTCATTTTCACTTTTTTGTTGAAAGCGGCTTCAATTTCAGCATCTGTTTTGCCGGCATCCTTCATCACCGAGTATCGTTCGCTCTGCTTTACGGCGCGCCACAGGATATTGTGGGTCTGCTCTTCGCTCAAGTTGACGAATGGTGCGTTTTTCGCATTTTTGATATGTTCGAAGAAAAGCGGTTGCAGATAGTCGCAAACGTGCTCTTTCACAGCGGCTTCAGCGTGTTTTTGTATCCGAGAATCGATGGTCGTATAGATTTTCAAACCATCGCAGTAGAGGTCGTATCGCGAACCGTCGGGCTTAGGGTTCTTGTCGCACCAATCCTTCAGTACCATGCGGAGATATTCGCGGAAATAGGTGGCGCTGCCAGCGGTGTGGGCTTGGGACTTGAAGTTGCTCATGTCGATGGGAGTGGCCTTGGCGGTATCGTACTGCTCTTGTGTGAGGTAACCGTACTTTTTCATCTGTCCCAGCACGGTGTTGCGGCGGTCGAGGGCTGCCTGCGGATGGCGACGGGGACTGTACTTGGAGGGGGCTTTCAACATGCCGACCAGCAAAGCGGCCTCTTCGGTGTTGATTTCAGAGGGCTCCTTGTCGAAATAGGTGTGCGCGGCGGACTTGATGCCTACGGCGTTATTGCCGAAATCGACCGTGTTGAAGTACATGGCCAGGATTTCGTCTTTCGAGTAGGCGCGTTCCAGCTTGGTGGCCACCACCCACTCCTTGAATTTCGTGAAGACAATCTTGATTTTGCCCGCTTTGGGGTCGCGAGGGAACAGGTTTTTGGCCAGCTGTTGTGTGATGGTACTGCCGCCGCCTTTGTGATGGCGTGTGATGACACCCACGGCCACGCGGAAAAGCGCTTTCACATCCACCCCCGAATGTTTGTAGAATCTGGAGTCTTCGGTTGCAATCAGGGCGTTCTTCAGCTCGTCGGAAAGGTCGGCGTATTTACAGTTGGAACGGTTTTCGCGGTAGTATGTACCCAGTAAAACCCCATCGGAGGAGATGACCTCCGTGGCGAGGTTGGAGTCAGGATTCTCGAGTTCCGCGAATGAGGGCATATAGCCCATCCAGCCCATGGAGATGCAGAAAAACATCAAACACACTATGCCGAATAGGATGAAATAGACCTTCCAGAAGGTCTTGACCCATTTCGGCGAGGCTGTTTTCGCCTGTCTATTTTTGCTGTCGTTCTGCGATGAACCAGATTTTGCACTATACATAATACATAATATTTTGAGGCGGCAAAGGTACAAAAAATATTATAATTCAGTACTGTAGCTTTTGCCGGGCAGGGCGAAAATCACCCCTTTCAGCTCCATGGTTAGCAACAACCCTGCCAATTTTGAAGGGGAGAATTGGCTGCAATGCCCCGAAATTTCATCGATGTTTTTCTTGCCCTGTTGTATAAATCTGAAAATAATTTCCTCATCCTCAGACAGTTCTGGGAACAGTTGCGTTTGTATGGGTTGAGGTGCCGAATCCCAGTTCATCATCTCCAAGAGGTCTTTCCCTGAGGTGACCATGGCGGCGATGTTTTTGCGGATGAGGTCGTGACAGCCAGCGTGCATATCGTCGAAAATGCTGCCTGGAATCGCGAAAATGTCTCTGTTGTAAGAATTTGCGATTTGAGCGGTGATGATGCTCCCGCCTTTGATGCCGCTTTCGGCCACCAAGACGGCATCCGCCATGCCCGCGATGATGCGGTTCCGCGCGGGAAAGTTCATCCGGTCGGGACCGGTGTGGAAGTCGAACTCGCTGATCAGACTGCCGCCATTCGCCAAAATCTTGTCCGACAGCTGTTTGTTGCTTGCCGGATAGACCGTGTGCAGACCGTTTCCGAGCACAGCTATCGTGGGGATGCCGAAGTTCAGCGACTCTTCGTGCGCCACCGTGTCAATACCGTAAGCTAACCCGCTGACAGTGACTATGTTGCTCTCTTTCAGTTCTTCCAAAACCTTGGTCAAACTTCGGGTGCCGTATGCGGTGGCGTTGCGTGTGCCCACGACCGCCAGTACCCGTGCTGGATTGAATTCACAACTTCCTTTGTAGTAGAAGGATACAGGTGCGTCTGAACACCTCTTCAGCCGATGCGGGTAGTTGGAATCCAGATAATGGCAGAGGTGAACTTGATACTTCTCCATCAAGGACAACTCATTTTCCACTAAGTACTTAAGCTTGTCTGTGAGTTTGATTTCCACGGCACATCTTTTGCGGTTCCGCAGTTTTTGTTGCCAAGATTCTGGAAATTCAAAGACGTTTTGTGCAGAGCCTGCAATGCTCAGAATCTGCTTGGTGGTGGCTTTTCCCAGCCCTTCCGTCTTGTTTAATGCAATACGATAAAATGTTTCCGTGTACATTTTTTTGTCTCAGGTTTATGAATTTTGTTTTATTTTTGCGCTTTGTTTTGCGCACTGCAAAAATAGCAAAAAATCAAATGGAAGTCAAAGAAAAATTCAACAATTAGTAATATGAAGAAAATCAGTTATTTCGCCCTCTGTATCGTGCTGCTGACCCTATCGTCATGCCGCAATAAATCTGGAAATATGGGTATTAAAACGGAGAATTTCTCCACAGGCAAGGCAGGTGAGATGATTCTCGCCATCGATTCCGCCTACTGGTCTCCCGCTGCCATGACCGCGATTTACAAGGTCTTGCACCAACCGCAGCCAGCCATCAACCAGATCGAGCCGATGTTCGACGTGATCCAATGCTCGAATGCGGATTACCGTGCTTCGTTCATGCGTCACCGTAACATCTTACAGTTCGATTACAGTCCTGATTATTCGACAAATAGTTTCGAAATCGAGAGAAACCCGCTCACGAATCCGCAGGTTTTGATAAGAATTAAGGGAAACCAGCAGGATTCCTGTTTGGCGCTCTTCCTGAAGCATCAGGATGAGATTGTGAAAGCGATGTATGACAATGACATAGCGCGTTTGCAGAATGCGCATCGCAAACTCAACGAGCCGGTGATCGAGAAGAAAATCAAGGCAAAGTTCGGTATCACCATGACCGTACCGAGTGGCTATTTCATTGGTCGTGAGGAGGAAGATTTCCTTTGGCTCTGCTTCCGCACTCCGAAAAACGACCGCTTTGTGATGATTTACAAGTCTCCGCGCTATGAGTTGACGACGGAGAACATTGTGGCGGAACGCGACCGCATTACCAAAGCCTACATCCAGGGAGCTGTGGCGGGTGCGTATCCCATTGTCGCCCAGCTGGAAGGTTACCCGCTGGCTCAGAATCTGACCTTGCGCTACCACAATGGCGTGGAGTTGCGCGGACTATGGGAGTCGGTGCGCGACAAGATGGGCGGACCGTTCTACAGCTTCACGCAGGTCGCCCCCGACAGCGCATCGGTCATCACCATCGACGGTTTTGTCTATGCACCGCAAGAAAAAAAGAGAGACTATCTGCGTGAGGTTGAGGCAGTTGTGAAATCTATACAATAATTTTTCATTTTCGATGTAACAAAATCGGCACTTTGTGCGACTATATATAATGTGACGGCATCGAATATTGAATTAGAGAAGATAATTGCCGGGTGTATAGAGAATAACCGGTTGAGCCAGCGAGAATTATATGAATCGTATGCGCCGCGGTTATACGTTGTATGTCGTCGATATGCCAACAGCGAGGAGGAGGCGGAAGATATTTTGATGGAAGGATTCATGGAGGTGTTCAAGAATTTGAAGTCGTATCGAGGGGAAGGCGCCTTTGATAAATGGATCCAGTCGGTGATGGTTCGCAGTGCCATTAGCCATTACCGCTCCACGAAACATTATCGCAAGGAGTTGTTGATGGATGAGATGGACGAAAACAGTCTGGTGAGTGAGGATACGACTGTTTTCGGGACGCTGGAGGCGAAACAGATTTTGGCACTATTGGAAAAATGTCCCGCCACGGAACGTACGGTGTTCAACATGAAGGCGATTGACGGTTTCTCGTTTGAGGAGATTGCCAAGACGCTGGAAAAAAAGGAGAACGCCGTGCGCATTGCCTATATGCGGGCACGTAACCGTTTAATGGCAGCCTTAGGAATTGAGTATCAGTAAAAGACATATAGATTAAATGAAAGAGATAAAAGATATTTTTGAAAATTACGAACAGAAGCCATCGGATGAGGTTTGGAATCGGCTGAGCGCACGTTTGGATGCGGAGATGCCGGTTGCCCCCAAAGTGGTAAATCGTGGACTATCAACTGCTTGGAAATGGGCGGCTGCGGTGGTTGCCACTGTCGTGTTGGCTGGCGGCATTGCCCTCATCGCAATGCATATCCAGGGTGATCGTTCTCAGCAGCAAAAAGAGACCGTGATGGAGCAGACTGCTAACAATACGGAAGTCGTGCTCGCGGAAAATGAAACCACCGCGGAAACGGTGGAAGAACCGTTGCTTGCGGATACCCATCCGACCGTTGAACCCGCTTCTGTGAAGGAAAAACCTGTACAGGAAGAAGTCGCTACTCCGCAAACTCAGGAACCTGCCGCCAAGAATGCTCAGAAACAGAATGTCAGACAGGAAGTGCTGCCCGCCAATTCCACATTGGCCAGACAGTTGGCCGCCGACCCGGTCCTGAAAAATCTCTCTGACGGTAGTGTGGACTGGTCCTTGCCCGTACATTTGAGTATCCCGAATTTGTTCACCCCCAATAATGACGGTGTGAACGACTTCTTCGTCATTGAAGGGTTGGAGCAATACTCTTCCCCGAAGTTGGTCGTGCGCGACAAGAACAACCGTGTCGTCTATCAAAGTGCTAATTACCAGAACACTTGGGGCGGTGAAAATTGTCCCGACGGTGTGTACCATTACGAGTTCACTTTCTTTTATAACGGAATAGAGAGTCAAGCCAGTGGCAAGGTGCGGATTATCAGAGCCTGATTTTTCCACGCCATTTTAGTAGCTGATGTTGTAAATTCTAAGTCCGATTTCTAAATTCGTCTTTAAATAATGAGATGTATTTTCTGAGGGGCATTCTAAAGAAATTGCCCGAGGAGAGTTTTTCTTCGATATAAAAGTGTGTGATTTATAGTGATTTAGGGTTTTATCTGCAGGCGGAAATTAACATTGAGGTGTTGATTTAAAGATAGTTGTTGCAAATTTGGCGATATTTTGTAGTAAACAAAACGACAAAATGTGGTAAAATTAGCGACAAAATCACTATGTTTTTATTTAAATTTTTTTCAAATTTGCAGGCATAAAACTTAATCTTATGACAAAGTGCAAATGTTGTGGTTAAGTTTTGGCTAAAATTAAGAACTGAATGTGCCATAAGAGTGCCTGCTTATGAGGAAAAATTTACCATTGTTTCTGATGTTTTCGGTTGCTTTTTTGATGATGGTTGGTGGATATTCGATTGAACATAAAATCATACGCTAACCATGAAGAGAAGCGTCGTCATTATTATCATTCTACTTTGGATGTTGGTTCCGGCTTCACATGCGCAAAGCGTGCGGGAAGTGATGGAATCAAACCAAAAGGTGTATGAGTTGGTGGATGTTTATGTAGAGAATGCCAATCTCACGGATCGTTATGTGCAGAAGTCGGGCACCTTCCGCAATCTGTTTGAGAATCAGAACACGTGGGTTTATATGGACCATATCAACTGGTTTAACAATACCAACAGGGAAGACACCACCACTTTACAAAACTATTGCGCTTTCTATGAGGGGCAACAGGGCTCTTTCACGCATTTTTCCATTTCTGACGTGGCTATTTATTATATAAAGAGTGAAAACCAGAAGATATTTTACACAGCAGAGTTGACCAAAAGTTATCTTACCAAGAATATTGATAAACCTGTTGTCAGCCAATTAGTGTTGCATATACAATATAGTCTTGACAAAAAATCGGCTAAAATCACCAAGATTGAATGCAAGAGTGCCGACGATCGTATGAAACCGCACATCATGGCCAACTATGTGAAAAGTTCCAATACATTATATATACCTAATACTTTGAAGGTGAAGAAAATCGGAGGCGGTGAGACCCAGTTGGACAGCCGTGTGCAACCGTTGTCAGCGGAAGTTTACAAGCAGCTTTCGAAACGCAACTGCGCCACCTATCAATATGTGTTCACCTCACATAACGATTCTCTTCGCTATCATACCATTTCTGTCCATACGGTGAAAAATGCTGTTGGATTAGAGATCGGGTATGTGTTGCCCTTAGGTGCCCAAAATATGATGATACCTTCTGATGCAGACTATGCTTTCGGGGAGGTTACATATAGAAGAAGTATTTTCCGAGTTGGTGCAAACTATTTGCGTCAGATTTTTGCGACAGGACGGCACAGGGTCTCTTTTGAAACCGGTCTGATGCTTGAGCTTGGCAGTCAGCGCTTTCATACCAACAGCTATCACGACCAGTACGCTGCCACCGATTCAAATGGTGTGGATTATATGCGTACGACGCAAATAACTCAATACAGCGAAGTCTCTCGCAGTTTGTCGCTTGCCATTCCCGCCGCAATCCGTTATGATTATTATGTGATCCCTGATCTTTCGGTATTTGTGTCTGCGGGTGTTCGTGGCGCTTTGGCTTTCCTCAATCCTGCAAAAGCCTCGTTTGATGCTTGTTATGCTGGACAATATGGCGATGTCATCATAGATCAGAATGGATATGGTGATTTCGGGACTTACCATGTTGACGGGTTGTCGGAGAATGTCTCCAAGACGTACACTTGGCATTTGGATGCTTTGGCCCGGTTGGGTGCGCAGTATTTTTTCACGCCTGACAAACGCTGGTCGGCTGAACTTTCCGTCGGTTACCGTTACCGTTTCCTGACTGCGCCGAAGACTCAGGCAGGCGAATTCCGGCTTTCGCCCAACGCCACAGAATTCAGTTCCGTGTGTGGCAACTTATATGCTCAGCCAACGCATTTTCTTGATTTTCAACTTGGTGTCAAATACAATTTTTAATACAGAAGAATGATGAGAAAGACTATTGTCATAATGATATTAGGGTTGGCAGGGCTTGTATCGCAGGCTCAAGGATTCTTTTTCTTCTGCATCAACCTTGGAAGCCAGACGGAGGGTGCTTATATAGCAAGTGTGATAGATGAAGTCCTTAAGAAGAACAAACCAGACGAATATGTGATTTACATACGTGGTGGGGTGAACGAGAATGGAGAAGTGTTCGATGATGTGAAAATCACCGATATGGCCATTTGGAAAGAAGCCAGAGGACTTTTGGATAAAATAGACAGATGCTCTGTGCTCCCCAAGTCCGAAGTGAATGCTTTGCGTTTGACATTCGAACCTCAATACACCGTGAATGAGGAGGGACTGTCACCTCTGATGCCCATAACGGTATATTGGTTTGGTGATGAGGATTATTATCGTAATTATGGGCAGTCGTTGTTTTTGCCATTCTTTTTTGCTGTGGATGGTGCAAAGACTTGGGAAAATTGCTATCTGTATGGCGACAGACGGCAGATGCAAGCGACAACCCTTCAAGACAGAATCGGTGTTACGATGTATTTATTGAATAATGTGGTTATAAAATAGAAGATTATGATATGTAAATTTTGTGGATTGAATAATGCTGATGATGCTGCTTTTTGCAGCAGATGTGGTTCCCCTTTGCATAATGCTCCGCAGCCTGCGAGCCATTTCTCACCCTCGCCTGTCTCTGATGATGACAAAAAGACGGTGCGTATGAATAAGCCGACGGAACAAACGGCGCAGCCGATGAACCAGAGAGTGTGTAAGTGTGGTTATCCCATATTGCCAGGTATGCAGGAGTGTCCGTTATGTCATACCCCGGTTATGGATGTGGATGACAACGCCAAAAAGACCATGGTTGTCAACAACCCTGTGCCGCCTACCATAAAAGAAGAAACGGTGAACCGCCGTACGATACCTGACGAGGAGTTCTCTGCCGCAAAGAAGACTGAAACCTTCGTTGGAAGCCAACAAGCTGCAAAGAGAACAGAAGCCTTTGTCGATAGCCAGCAATCCGCAAAGAGGACAGAAGCCTTCGTTGACAACCAACAAGCTGCAAAGAGAACAGAGGCCTTTGTCGGAAGCCAACAAGCGGTAACCAGGACTGAACCTTCAGTGGTTTCAAGTCAACCGGAGCCCAATGTCAAGAAAACCGAGCGTTTTGTCTCCCCAAGTCAATCGGATGGGTATGTCAGTAAGAAGACGGTTAACATCTACCAGCAACCGCCTAAACCTCGTCCTGTGGAGGAGTTGCCTCACTTCACGTTGGAACCTATTAAGAGGGACGATGAGATGATGTTCAATTTGGAAAAACGTGCGTTTGATACGGCAGAAGTGGTGCTGAATCGGCAAAATACGGATCCTGAGAACAGCAGCATCACGTCTCGTCAGCAGGCCATTATGAGTTTTGAGGATGGCAAGTGGTATATCGAAGATCGAAGCTCGTTCAAGACCACTTTTATTCGAGTGACCAAAAAGACGGAACTGCAGGAGGGGGATATTATCGTGTTAGGTGACCGAGCTTTCAAGTTTTCTAAGAAATAATCTGCAAAGACATGGCTACTAAAATCATTGTTGCTGATAAATGTGATTTCAAATCGGGTGATTACGTCAATGGAGGCTACTGTGTGGAGAAGAAGTTGGGGGAGGGTAGCTTTGGCATCGTGTATAAAGTGTTGGATCATCACAAACAACCCTATGCGCTGAAGATGTTGCCTTTATGGAAGCGGACGAACGAGGAGCGGGCTGAATTGGTACAACGTTTCAAAATGGAATTTGAGACTGGACGGATAGATTGCCCCTATTTGGTGCACTCTTTCGAATATGACCAAATCAAAGGCAACCCTTTCATTTTGATGGAGTTCTGTCAGAAAGGGAATCTCTACAATCTTGTGGAAAAAGGAGCACCCAATTACGAGCGTATTGCCTGCCAAATTCTTTACGGTTTGCAAGCGTTACATCGTAGCGGCAAGGTGCACCGCGACCTCAAGCCCGAAAATATTCTGGTGAAGAGTGACGGCAAGGTGGCGCTCTCCGACTTTGGCACTACTGGAGCCATCGCGGATATCCCGTTTTGGAAAAAGCTCCTGAGGAAGGTGGACATTTTTGGCACTTTTGCCTACATGGCTCCCGAGCAGACGCGTCCCAAAAAGGCAAAAGCCACGGTGCTGCCCACCACCGATATTTTCTCTTTCGGGGTGGTGCTGTATGAAATTCTTTTCCATACGCTGCCTTATGGAAAGTTGGATGGTGAGCAGGATTTGGAACTTTACATTGACAAGGCGACTTCCGGGCTTTGGGATCGTAATAAACTTAGGGAGAAACCGGAACTCCGTCAATGGGAATCCGTGCTTGAAGGCTGCCTTGTGCCCAACTATGAGAATCGCTATCAGAATGTGGACGAGGTGCTCACCCATATTCCAAAATTCCATGAGCAGGTGGAATCTTTGGAGGCTCCTGTGGTAGATTTTAACACCGATCTTAGCCGAGGTCTGGTGCTTAAAGTGACTCAAGGTGAGGAATATGGCACGTGTTATAACCTCAATGATTTCTTGAAAGACAATACCTATCTTGTCACAGGAGGTCGTGCCAACCGTCATTATACCAATCATATTTCCATTAGTGACTTCAACACCAGCTATATTTCACGTAGGCATTTTACATTGGAATACAATCCAACGCAAAGAAAGTGGTATCTGCGTGACGGGCAGTGGTATGATGGGCAATGGCGGAATTCCCTCAATGGCACATACGTTAATTCTCGCGAACTCAAAGGAATGGAAGGTCTGGAATTGAGGGCTGGCGACATTATTTCCATTGGCGAGGTGAAATTGAGGGTGGAAGGTGTATAGAAACAGGCTTATTAACAATATTTACTAATTAAATTCAAAAAAATTATGGCAAATCAAACAACTCAATTCAAAAGAACGGTTTCAGGAACCGTGAATTCAGGTATGCGCTCCATGCTCGGCGGAGACGGCAGACGCTATTTCATCATTGAACACAAGGATGATTCCGCTACGCACCGCAGAGGTGAGCAGCAAAAGATGATTGTCGATGAGGTGTTCATTGGTCGTGACAAGAAATGTCAGGTGCTTATTGACGAGCAGTTTGGCACAGTGAGCCGCGAACACGCCGTCATCGTTCGTTCTGGTGACCAATGGAAGATTATCCATCGTTCCTCTACCAACGACACTTTCGTGAACGGTCAACGCGTGATGGGCGAGCAGGTGCTTCAAAACGGTGATGAAATCCAACTCTCCCAAAACGGTCCGCGTCTCGGCTTTATCGTTCCGCAAGGTGATCAGTCTTTGGTGAAATCCATCGGCATGACTGCTCGTTTGGATCTTTTCCGTCAACAAGCTTTGCGTCCTTATAAGACAGCTGTCGCTCTGATTACCACTTTGTTGGTACTCGCCATTGGCGGTGCTATTGCATGGGCAGTCATTTCTAACAAGCATCATAAAGCGGATATGGAGAATCTTGCTGGAGAAAATGCAAACCTGCAAAATCAGATTGATGCGAACAAGCAGATTCCGTTCCCGCAAGCCGATTTCGAGAATTATGTATATACGATTAAGTTGATCAACTTCACCGTGACGGCTCCCGAGAAGACTTATACCAAGGCCAAATTCCCGGCAGGCCCCGTATGGACCTACAACTATGACAATGATGCTGACGACCAATATCCTGCACCTATCGGGACTGGTTTCTTGACCAGTGACGGTTATTTCATCACTGCACGTCACGTTATTGAGCCTTGGGCTTACTGGGGTGCTATTGATGAAAGTTCTAATCCGTTAAATGTGGCTACTCTTTATGTGAGATTGGGTGGTACGATTGATGCCACGTACCAAATCGAGAGAAAAGATGGTTACAAACAGACCCTTCATTATCGCGATTTCACGGTTGACAAATCCCGTAATAAAGAAGTGAATTATACGGCAACGGATTCTGACCCCTATAAAGTGAAATCCACTATGTCGAACAATGACTATGCCTATTCAAAGATGCCGTCAGACAATAACAACAAAATTGTCATAGACAATAACTTGTGCGAAAACATGGAACCCAACACCCTGCTCCACATTCTTGGTTTCCCGAGAGCAATGGGTTCTACCACGAACAAAGTGGAACCTCATTATACGAATGCAACCACTACGAGCAGAGGTCTTTACGAAGGCAGTATTCCTGTTACGGATGCTAATTTCGAAGCAGGAAACTCCGGCGGTCCGGTATTCTGCGAAAAGGACGGAAAGTTCTATGTAGTGGGTATTGTGTCTGCTGCTATTGGAAATAATCATGGTGTGATTATCCCTATTTCATCCGTTAAAAGATAATTCATTATGAAACGAGTTTTTATATTCGTCGCTCTCATTGCGCTCTGCCTTATGGCAGAAGCGCAATGGCGGCGTGTACCTGTTTTGAAAAAGCCCCAGGCGGAAAAGAAACAGCAAAAGTCTAAATCTTCCAATGTAAATAAAGACACTGTTGCTCTTCAACCTGTTAAAGTCAAGGAAGAAGATTCCCAAAAGAGCATTATGGATGCTGCGGGATACAAATTGATTTGCGATGCGGTGGAGAATGCTTTTATCGTAGTAAGACAAAAGTACAACGTGCGCAAAGACGGCAACAATGTCAGTGGCAATGATTTCTTTGGAGAGTTTTATAGCATACTTCCAATTCTGAAGTATGGCTATAACATCGACAACCGTTATCAGAAACCTTGGAATTTTGATCCCAAAGCTGCACAATATGGAAACTGTTCAGAATGCGTGTTCTCGGTGGATGTTTCAGATTACAGAAAATTGAGCGATAAAAAGTTCAAACCCTTCGATCTCAAAACGGAAATCGCCGATACGATCGCTTCCGGTATCTACTTCATCAGAGATCCGTTCATGAACAATAACGGAATGAATGTTGTCACAGGCAATGGAATCAGAGACGGTTATATGGTCTGGTTCTCTCTTGGTGGTGATGATGAAATCAAGTATGAGATCAACCCCTTGTCAATCATCTACAACGAGAACTTTATTTTCCCGTTGGAACAACCTAAAAACGTCGACCAAATTATCGGTGGTATGTTCATCAATCTCAACACCACTGAGCCTGGTTGCATAAAAGTTGACTTGATTGGAATGGCTCGTCTTGAACCCTATGAAAAGAAGAAATGGGAACTTGTAAAATTGCTCTCAACGACCTCTTCTTTACCGGAAGCGGTGCAAAAAGACGATAATGATGAAAATGATAAAGCCTCTGAAAGTAAAGTCGATAAAAAAGACAATAAAGAGGAGTCTATCATTCCAGACGAAGGCGATACTCATAACAAGAAGTCAAAATCAGAAAAGAAAAAGAAATCATAAAATTGACCTTATTAAAAAATGAGTAAGAATAGTCAGAACAAAAAGCTGACGAAGCTAACAATTGCTGCATTGTGCAGCAAAGCAGCTCGTAGTGGTCCTAATGAAGACAATTGTCTTGTGATTACAGACCTGGGCAGTTCTACGCATTCTATTGACGTAAGTGGGCCGCAAGTGGATCTTGTGCCCACTTGCGTTAATTTGGAGAACTACGGCTGTTTGCTTGTCGTGGCGGACGGTATGGGCGGTATGAATGCCGGTGAAGTCGCCTCAGCCATTGCCGTTCAAACGATCAGGGAATACTTTATTGAGAGGTTGGCGAATATCGGGAGTACGGAATCGGATTTCCAGAACCTGATGAGTGAGGCGATAAAGATTGCGGACGAGGCTATCGTGAATGAATCCGCCCGGGATGAGTCAAAATTTGGCATGGGTACCACGGTGGCTCTTCTGTGGATTTTCGACAACAAGGCCTACTACGCATGGTGTGGCGACAGCAGAGTATATCTCTACCGTGAAAACAATGAGCTTGGAGAGGGCAGAGGGGATAAGAGCTTGAATTTGCAAAGCCTTACCCTTGATCATTCATACGTCATGACTCCAGCGAACAAGTCTCCCTTTGGAAAAGAAGGCGGGCTTGGACTGACAGAGGATGAAGCATTTGAGCATCCCATGAACAATGTCATTATGCGAAGCCTCGGAAACCCTTCGGAAAGGGCAAATCCGGATGTCAGGGGACCGATAAGAATCAATCAAGACGATATTTTCCTGTTGTGTAGCGACGGACTTTGTGGCGCTATGCGAACAAAGACGATTCAGGATTGCATAGAAAGTGCCAAAGAAGGAGGCATTGGCAATGTGTTGAATAAAATATGGAGCGCTACGCCGGATATAGAATGGCATGATAATATGACCACATTGTTGTGTCATGTCACTTATGTTCCGAAGATGAAAGCCACGGTGGCTCCCACTCAGTCTAAACAACCTTCTGAACAGACCTCTGCCAAATATACCACAGAGAAAGAAATTGAACCAACAAGTCCTATTTCGGATGAAAAACCCAAAATAGAGAAAGACAGATCCCCATTTACGAAGCAACTCATCATGGCGGCAATCGCCACGGTGGTGGTGCTTTCGGTGTTGTTCGGGATCCTTTCCAACAGAGCAAAGAAATCTTCGGAGAAATTATTGAATAATAGCGAGGAAGTGTCTGCAAAGCCTTCTGATGAAACAGTACGTGCGGGAGTAGATACTACATTTACAACTCAGCAAAAACAATTAGAAAAAAAAGATACCATTGTTATAGATTCTTCTAAAATTGTCTCTATGAGTGCCTCTGTCTCCAAGGGGACTCCCTCTTCTAACACAGGGGGAAAATCGACCCAGGCAACAGAGAGATCTCAGCCAAAAGATGAATCTGAGGTTAAACAACAAATTGAGGAAAAAACAAATAAAACAAAAACACTGCTTGAAACAGTTAAAAAAAGATAATTAATCATTCGTAGCAATATATTATGTCACAATTACAACAAGGTTATTTATTTGACGGACGTTATAAATTATTGAAGAAGCTCGGGGAAGGTGGCTTCTCTGAGGTTTGGTTGGTGGAGGATACCTCCGCGCAGCTCACATTGGTGTTGAAGGTGTTCTTGCCTTCTTCGCAGTTGGATGAGTCGGGCATAGAGATGTTCCGTCAAGAATTTGCGTTGGTTTATAACTTAAATCATCCAAACTTACTGAAATACACCTATTTCGGGGTTTGTGTGGGACATCCTTATTTGGTGATGCCCTTCTATAACAATGGCTCGGCTGAAGATATGCTTGGCAATTGCACTGAACGCAAGGCTTGGCAGTTCCTGCACGATGTTTCGGCAGGTCTGGCCTGTATGCATGAACACCAGCCGCCTATCCTTCATCAGGACATCAAACCCGCCAATGTGCTGTTGGACGGCAACAACTATATCATCACCGATTTCGGTATCAGTTCTAATGTGCGGCGCATGTTAGGCGAGTCGGCAGAAGGCAAATCCACCGTTCAAGGCACCAGACCTTATATGCCGCCAGAGAAATTTGTGCCGAATCCTATTCCGTTGGTGGCCAGTGATATATGGGCTTTGGGCGCGTCGCTTTATGAGATGCTTACCGGTTATCTTCCGTTCGGTGGTAAAGGTGGCGAAGCTCAGTTGCAAGGCGCGGAGATACCCAATGTCCCCGGTAACTTCTCTGATGATCTCAAAGAAATTATCACGCAGTGTCTTTCAAGCCAGCCCAGCGAACGTCCCTTCGCAGCAGATTTGGAACAGTTCGCCGCAGCCCATTTGGCGCAGTCACCCTACACGACAGGACCCGTCCGTCCGACAAGTGGATCTATCAAAGTGTCGTCCGTTCAGGTGAGTGGCCAGAACGTGGTCGAACCGTCGTCCGCCACATCTGTTCCCGCTCCTACGCCTGCTCCCGCACCCAAAAAGGGGTTGATTATCGGTATAGCCGCTGCGGTGGGCGTCATTTTGATTGTCTTGGGTTTTGTGTTGTTTGGTGGAGGAAAGGGCAGTGACAAGGACAATAATGTTGATGCATCAAAACCATTGAGTTACGAAGATGCCATGACTTACTATCGTCGTGGCGCGCAGTCATACCAACAGGGCATGAACAACACGGAAGGGCAGCTTGATAAATTCCAGCAGGCCCTTAACATGTTCGACAGTGCGCAAGCCATCCACAATGCAGAGTTCAGCGAATCCAGTTATAACGACAGCATCAGTGTGATGCGCGGAAAAATGTATGACTACTGTCTTACTGAAGCAAAACAGAATTATTCGGGTGCTTTTCTCGAGAATGGCGTGCGTCTTAATGTGCTCGATTATCTTAGATTTGCTAAACGCATCAATAATACGAGTGAAGTAAAAACGCTTATCGATTCCATACAATACATTTATATTTCTGAAGAATAAAAAATTATAGCAATATGAAGAGATTAGTTATCATTCTGATTATGGCGTTGTGCGTACCCTTTTGCACTGTTTACGCCCAAGATTGTTCTTCCCGCATTCAATCGGCGGGTAATTTGTATGACAAGTACAAAAAATCCAAGGACAAAAAACAACTTGATGAGGCTCGAAAACAGCTGAAGAATATCATTGATAATTCGAGCAATCCGGAAAATTGCCGAAAATCGGCCTCGGAATTGTTGAAAAAATTCAAGCCGGTTGTTGCTACGAAGGCTAAACAAAATGTGGAAGTCTCTTCCATTGTGGTGAAGGTGGATACGATTGTAGAGACCCACGTGAATATTGACACGATCGTCAATGTGATCGTGAAGCATGACTCACTGAAGGTGAAGCGTTTCTACGAAACAGAAGCTGCGGCCATGGAATGTGCCCGGAACAAGGACTATGAATGCGCTGTTGACATGTACCAAACGGCCGTGGCATACGGAAAGGAGTTGCAGATGGGTGAGGGCGTTATACGTGTCTTTGAGTCCAAGTTGGAACGCAATCAACAGCTTCAATATAACAAACTGTTGGATGAGGCCAAGCGTTTAGAAAATAAAGTAGAGATTAACAATGCCTTGTCTGCATATGAGCAAGTGCTGAGGTATGGTGTGGAGAACAATCTTCTTGATGATAATGCTATCCGGAATATGGAGAATAAGATTGCTTATCTCGAGTCGGTGCAACAGATGTTCGAATTTGTGGCGCAGGCGGAAGAGTACTATCAAGCAAGTGAATGGGAAATGGCTAAGGATGAGCTGGAGGTGGCCATCGAACTTGCCGATACGTTGCAGTGGAAAAGAGGAACCATCCACTGGCGTCA
>ONHS01000133.1 GCA_900317715.1 uncultured Bacteroidales bacterium
ACCATCTCCATTTTTTCTTCTTGACTGATTTTCTTCCGCCTCTTTTTGATTTTATCCATTTTTGTTGACTTTTGTGTCAACTTTTTTCAGCGCAAGACAGTGATGGAATTTGATAAATGTGTAAGGAATTTTTACAACAACCGTAAGGCAATTTTACGCCCGGCCACAACTTCTTCCCCCTCCCCCACTACCGTTTCACCACAATGAGGAGCACCGCCGCCAAAATCAGCGCGATGCCCAGGACGAGGCGGGTGGTGAAGAGGCCGTCGAAGACGAGGACGGAGATACAGACCGCGGTGACGGGTTCCAATGCACCGAGGATGGCCGTGGGGGTGGAGCCAGCGTTCTGGATGCCGATGTTGAGCATGGTCATGGCGATGATGGTCGGCACGATGGCCACCATGCAGATCCAGCCAAAGGCCGTCCAGCTCGGGATGGGCATGAGGTGACTGCCCGGCACGCAGAACGAATAGATTCCGATAATGATCGCCGCAAACATCATGATGTAGAAGGTCATCTTGAAGGGCGGCATGGAGATGTGCGTGCGGTTCACCACGACGATATAAACGGCGTAGGTGAGCGAGGAGATCAGCACGAGAATGACGCCCCAAAGCGACATCTTCGCTTCGCCGTCACCTTGGTAAAGCAATAGTATTCCAATGATACTCAGCACGATGGAGAGAATCATCATCATCGAAGCCTTTTCCTTGAAGAAGACCGCCATGATGACCGCCACCATCACAGGATAGGCGAACAGGATGGTGGAGGCGACCCCGGAATCGAGGTGCTTGAACGAGGTGTAAAGCGACAGCGCGGAGGCCGCAAACAGCACGCCCAACGAGAGCAAGACCTTGAACTCGTATTTCGTGATCTTGAACGGCACTTTCTGCACTAACAAAATGATTGCCAACAGGATAACCGCGAACGTAAAACGGTAAAATATCACGCTCGGCGGATTAAATCCCTCCCGGTACAAAAACAACGCCCCCAACGGGTTCGTTCCGTACGCCACCGCCGCAATAATGCCGGCGATGTAGCCTTTTAATTTTGATTGTTCTGGCATTATCGTTTCATCGTTTTTCATCGTATCATTCATCGTCATTCATCCCATCATCCCATCATCCCATCATCGTCATTCATCGCCCTTTCATCGTTCCCAGGGTTGCGGCCTGTCGGCCTTACCCTGGGCTACCAAGCTCTTGCCCCTAACGGGGCTGCTCAAGGAAAAAGTATGATATATTGGGATTTGCCGTCAACTGCTAACTACCAACTGCTAACTGCTAACTAATTACGGCGCCATATTGTAATATTCCTCCAACATGTCGTCCTCCATCTGCGCGAGCGTGGCGTTGACGTAGTGCTTCAGCAAATACTTGTCGCCGTGGGTATTGCAGATGCGTCGGAGGGCTTCGTTGACCTCGCGGACGGTGCCCACGCACTCGAAGGGCTTGATCTTGGAGAGACCTGCTAACTCGTCGAAGGTCTGTTCCAAAGTGGCGTCATCGAGCAAATCATGGCCGAAAATCTCCTGCAACTTCGCGTCGGGGATGAACGGCGAAAGGATGATGTAGGCGAAGAGGCACTTCGGACAGTGACCGCACCATTTATTCTCCTTGCTGCCGACGTTGCAGCTCTTGAAGACGGAAAAATACTGCGGATACTGCGCGAAACGCTCGGCAATCTGCAGCTCGTTGAGCGGACGCAAGTGGCTGTAATAGTGGTTGCTATCGCCCATCCAGTCGTGAACGTAGTCGCGGAAATCGGTCTCGAACTCCAGCGATTTGGAGTACTGGTGGTTAATATAGGTGCCGGGAATGGTCGGTTCGTTCGCGCTCGACTCGTTCGAAAGGGCCACGTCGCGGATGCCTGTAACCGCACTCAACAACACGGAGTAAAAGGCCAACATCGCGGAGAATGGCGTGTGTCCGTTGAGGAATCCTTGCGCGTTGAGTTCCAGCAGTTTCGGGTCGATTTGGCGGTGCAGGACGAGAATCTGTTCTTCGCGGTCGAAACCGGCCACGCGGGCGCAGTCGAGGGTTGCTCCGCGCGGGTTGATGATGAACGGCACCACCTTGCGCGTGCGACGGAGGTCCTCCAACGTCACCACGGAATCCTTTCCGCCTCCGATGGGAACAATCACG
>ONHS01000113.1 GCA_900317715.1 uncultured Bacteroidales bacterium
CAAAGATTCTCTTGTACATATTTTAGTGATTTCTGAATCGTATTCCCGATTTTCATACGAAATTTAGGAATGTGGGTGCAAAATTACTAAAAATTTCAATATGTTAGAGGTGGTGAAAAAAATTGTTTCCGTCACAGTCGCGCTTGGTGACAATGCGGCGAAGATGTCGTTTTTATTCTTTCAACGACTTACGTTCACAATGGCCTCTTTCTGCGCCTCGTGCCAGCGGCACGAAATCTCAATAACCCCACACGAAACGAACGGAGTGAGTGCCGTTTGGGGTATGTGGCGGATGCGCGAGGCTGTGTGCCAGAGGCACACTACTATCACCATCGATGGACCACATCCACTGCTACACATATAGTGGCGTGCCTCTGGCACGCTAGTATTCGCGGGTGATCCCAAATCCCACACTGCGGCTGTCGCCTTATGTGGGGTTACTGAGATGGCGTGCGTTCCGCACGCGGTGGTGGGCATCGGTAAGTACCACTTGTAAAAATCAGGTTAATGATACCGGATAAGACAAATTGACGCAGTGTCCGATTGGGCGAGTTCAATTTGACATTTGTCTCGTAAAAGTTCTGCCATTTCTTCAACATTGTGCTTCGTGGCCAAATTAGGCACCTTATAAACACGATCCGGGGCTTCATGCAATGGTTTGACAGGGATATTACAGATCTTTCGGATATTTTGAACCAGCAATTCGGAAGTGCATAACATATACGAACCATCCGTATAATCAACCGCATCGTGCAAATCCAGAACGTAAGCGACCGAGTCGATTGTATCTGCTTTAATATCAAAGTGTTGAATCAGCCATTGGTTAATTGTTTGGGACTCAAGGTGTCCAGAAACCTCAATATAACACCGTTTGGCATCCATGTTTTTCTGATAGCTGAAGATGGTATCAGGACAATATTGTCGTAACTGCGCAACTATCTGAGCCGGCAAGCCACAAAATACTCCATTCTCGAATTGCATTTTATCCTCAAAATGGAATTGTGTTGGGTAAGTGACGCGAACTGTCGCATTGTTTACTACAAATTCTTGGGTATGCAACTTGTCGGCGACAAACAAGCCGAAGACTGTCACTGAAACTGCCAAAACGACCGTGAGCATTGCCACTGTCCATGCTTTTTTCATTGTTATTATTGATTTTGATGATTGTTGCTTTTTCGGTTTGTCATGTGGTCATAACAACGGTCACAGACACCGTCTTATTATTTCATTAGATATATTTTCCTCAACTATCTTGATTCTCAGCAACTTGCGCCGCGTGCCAGCGGCACGAAATCTCAATAACCCCATACGAAACGAACGGAGTGAGTGCCGTGTGGGGTATGCGGTGGGCGCGCGAGGCTGTGTGCCAGAGGCACACTACTATCACCATCGATGGACCACATCCACTGCTACACATATAGTGGCGTGCCTCTGGCACGCTAGTATTCGTGGGTGATCCCCAAGCCCCACACTGCGGCTGTCGCCTTATGTGGGGTTACTGAGATGGCGTGCCTTTGGCACGCGGCATTAGGCATCGGTTCGTACTACTTCAACTTCACCAAGTCCCCTTCCGCGTACGGAATCCCTATCAGAATGGCGGGGATGTAGGAGAACCGGACGTTCACGATGGCATCTGCCTGTTGCTTCTGCGCCTGCTTCTGCAAAGCATAAACGAGCTGCTTGTTCGAGGTGAAAATAAATCCGCTTGCTTCCACGTGGCCGATGACCTCGTAGGCCCTGTCGGGCTTCTCTGTGGAATAGTAGCACTGGATGGTCTTCGTTGAGGTGTCGTTCTTGGCTTTCGGGGTGGTTGACACGAAACTCCCCGTCGCGCAGGAGGTAACCAAAATCGCACAAGCGATAAAGAACATTACTCTTTTCATTGCTTTTTTCATTGTTATTATTGATTTTGATGATTGTTGCTTTTTCGGATTGTCACGAGGTCAAAACAACGGTCTCACTCTGCTTTTATTATATTGTTATCCTGTTCATTTTCCGCCGCAAAAATACCATCCTTTCGCCCGCAAATATTCCGTCATTTCCAAAATATGTTCCGTCTCAGCCAAAAATATGACGGACAGGTTGAATTTTGAGGATTAACGGATGAAAATAGTATTAAAAATCAAGATATTGTCGAAAACCGCCAGGTTGTGGATGTGAGACGGAATAAAGCGGGAAATTGAGACGGTTTGAGGGTCTAAACGGGGCTTTGAACGGAAATAATGTGTATCTTTGCCTTCGGATTTTAACACTTTCGGTTATGAAAAAACAAACGCGCACCATTATCATCATCCTGCTGAACGTCCTGTTCTGCGCTGAACTGCTCTGGTTCTTCTCCCGCAATGCTATTCTTCGCCCGTATGCGGGAAGTGCTATCAAAGAAATGCTGATAGGAGGGATTCTGCTCGCTTCCATTTATGCCAACTATTTCCTCCTGTACCCGAAACTCTATTTGAAACACCCTGTTGTCTATTGGGTAGTAGTGGTGGCTGTGGCCGTTGTGGCCGCTGGACTAGAATTTGCCATTGCCTACAAAGGCATTATGTGTTGTATGGGACCGGTCATTGTGGAAATTGGATTTCTCAAGTTTTTTTCCAACCATATATTGATAGTTTTTTTCCGCAACCTGGCCTTCAACTTCTTCCCATTTATGTTCCGTGAGCGTCAGGAGCTACAGAAAGCCTTGAACAAGGAGGTACAGATTGTCTATCAGGATGCCCGGCTACTGGACGTGTCCGACAAAGAGCACAATGCGCGCCTCATTCCCAGGGACAACATCTACTATTGTCAGCAGGACATCTACTATTGTCAGCAGGACGGGAACTACACCCGCATCTACGTGACGCAGGACGACCTATATTACACCCGCTACGGATCCATGAAGTATCTTGAGCAACTGTTTGGTTCTGAGGAGTTTGTGCGCATTTCCAACACATTGCTGATCCCTTACCGATATATCCATTCCTGCAACGGCACCGAGGTGTTCATGAAACAGCTACCTTGGCAGAATAAGCCGCTCTCCTTCGCCATCGAGCCCAAGTACCTTGACCAAGCTCCCGGACAGATCGCCCTCTACCTCCTCACTTCCAAGGGACAGGAGACCATGAAATCTCCCAAACAAAACCGTAATAGACGGAAACCCAAACCCTCTCAGGAAAAGACAGACACGGTGCTTCAGTACATCAAGGAGCACGCGGGCAGCCAGACCAAGGAAATTGCCGAAAACACCCAATTCTCGCCGACCACGGTGGAGCGTTGCCTGGCAGAACTCCGCAAGCAGGGACTCGTCAAGTACAAGGGGAGCAAGAAGACGGGAGGGTATCATGCGGTAAAGAAGCAGTCGGAAGAAATAAAATACGAAACCTCAACAGAAAAAGAAGGCGCCGCACGTATCAATTCGCCCAATTCACCGGCCCAAAGCGCCGACTAATACCTCGGATGGAACAATGCGATGTTCGTCCGCAGGTAATCCTGATCCAAGTGCGTGTAAATCTCTGTGGTAGTGATACTTTCGTGGCCTAACATCTCCTGTACGGCACGCAAGTCGGCGCCGCCCTCGATGAGATGCGTGGCGAAGGAATGGCGGAAAGTGTGCGGACTCACCGTCTTTTCGATGCCCGCGTCTTTCACCCACCTTTTGACGAGCATGAAGACCATCTCGCGGGTGAGATGCGCCCCCCTGCGGTTCAAAAAGACGTAATCCTCTTCGCCCTTCTTGATTTTCAACTCTTTACGTTTGCCGTCAACGTATAGGTTCACCATTTTCATGGCTGTCGTTCCAATGGGAATCAGTCGCTCTTTGTTGCCCTTGCCGACCACCTTGACGAAGCCGTCGTCGAAAAAGAGGTTGGAGATCCGCAAGGTGACGAGCTCACTCACGCGCAACCCGCAGCCGTACATCACCTCCGCCATGGCGCGGTTGCGATGGCCTTCCGGCGTACTCAAGTCTATCACCTCCATAATACGCTGGATTTCCTCAACGGTCAGTACGTCAGGAAGATGCATGCCGATTTTCGGGGCATCCAACAGTTCGGTGGGGTCGGTTTCCAGCACGTTGGCGTAAATCAGGTAACGGTAAAATGCCCGCATTCCAGAGATGATCCGCGCCTGCGAACGGGCGTTATAGTCTGATTGGTAAAGATACTTCAGAAACTGCTGCAAATCCTCAAAGCTGGCGTCTTCCATCTTCTTTTCGCCCAAAAACTCCTCTAAAAGCAGTACATCATGCAAATAGGCCTCCACACTCTTGGGCGAGAGGCCTTTCTCATACATCAGATACTGCTTGAAACGGGCAATTTGCGCGTTCATCGACGGATGTCTTTCTCAATCTCGATGCGCAGCATATTGAGGGCGGCATGGGCTGCCCGCTCGATAATCTGTTTCCTTCCGGTATGCTTCCCGAAGTGGAACTCCTTGGTGGTCAGTCGGGTGGGGGTGGCTACGGCAATCCAGACGGTGCCCACGGGCTTCTCAGCGGTACCGCCGTCAGGACCTGCGATGCCGGAAGTGGCCACCGCGTAATCCACATCCAGAAGATCCATCACGTTGAGGGCCATATCGCTGACAACTGGTTCGCTCACCGCCCCGCGTTTCTTGAGGTTGTCCTCGCGCACATTGAGGATGTCGCGCTTTACCTGGTTGCTGTAGGAGACCACGCTTCCTTGAAAATATTCGGAACTTCCTGGCACAGAGGTGATCAGGTGCGCAATAAAGCCTCCCGTGCAGCTCTCTGCAGTGGCTATACGGCGACCGCTGCCGCGCAACAGTTTTCCGATGACCGCTTCCATCGGGATATCCTCATCGGCGAAAGCCAAGGGACCCACTTCCGCTTTCAGCTTCTCAAACTGCTGGTCCAGCGAGGTTTGCAGCTCTTCGTTGTTGGCTCCTGTAGCCGTCAGCCGCAGACGGATGATGCCGGGTTTCGGCAAATAAGCTAACTTGATGTTTTCGGGAAGCTGCGCTTCAAAGTCGGTGAGCTGGTCGGAGAGGTTGCTCTCGCTGATGCCCGTACACTGCAGCACTTTGTAGAGCACGGCGTGTTCGTGGTGGAATATTTCCTGCAATCTTGGCAGAACTTCCTCACAGATAAGCTTTTCCATTTCAAACGGCACGCCAGGCAGCGCGACCAGAATCTTGCCGTCTTGTTCCAGCCAAAGTCCGGGGGCGGTTCCCAAGGTGTTCTTCAGGATGGTGCAGCCTTCCGGCACATCGGCCTGGTGACGATTCGTTTCTGTGAGTTCCATGCCGCGGGCAGCGAACATTTCGCGCACCCATTCCAAGGTCGGCTCGTCCATCACCAGTTCGCGGTGGAAGTACTCGCAGATCACCTTTTTAGAGATGTCGTCACGGGTCGGCCCGAGTCCGCCGGTGACTATTAGCAGATTCGTTTTAGCAAATCCATTTTCGATGGCGCTGCGGATGGCGTTCTCGTCGTCGCCAATGGTGACGCATTCGGTCATTTCGATGCCCGCCAGGGCCATTTGTTGCCCGATGAAGGCGGCGTTGGTGTTGACGACCTGCCCCAAGAGCAGTTCGTCGCCTATGTTGATGAGAATCATTTTTTGACTATTGAACTTTGAACCTTGAACTTTGAACTTTGAACCTTGAACTTTGAACCTTGAACTTTGGCTATTGGCTGTTGGCTATTGGCTACTACTCTCTATTCCATACTCCCTAAACTCTAAACTCTAAACCATAAACCACAAACCATAAACCATAAACCAACTTCAATAACCCATAACCTATAACCCATAACCATTACTACTCCCACTCGATGGTCGCAGGCGGTTTGGAGCTGATATCATAGACCACGCGGTTGACGCCGCGCACTTTGTTGATAATATCGTTGGAGACTTTAGCCAAGAATTCGTACGGCAGATGCGCCCAGTCGGCGGTCATGCCGTCGGTGGAGAGCACAGCGCGGAGAGCCACGGCGTTCTCGTAGGTGCGCTCGTCGCCCATCACGCCTACCGATTGAATCGGCAACAGGATAGTACCCGCTTGCCACACTTTGTCGTATAAGTCGTTGTCCCACAATCCGTTGATAAAGATAGCATCGGCCTCTTGGAGGATGCGCACTTTTTCGGGGGTGATGTCGCCCAAAATGCGCACGCCCAGACCGGGACCTGGGAACGGGTGGCGTTTGATGAGTCGTTCGGGAACGCCGAGGGCCGTTCCGATGCGGCGCACCTCATCCTTGAAGAGCAGTTTCAACGGCTCGATAATCTTCATGTTCATCTTCTCCGGCAGACCGCCCACATTATGGTGCGATTTGATGACCATGCCGGTGATGGAAAGCGATTCGATGCGGTCGGGATAGATAGTACCTTGTGCCAACCACTTGATATTATCCAACTTACGAGCCTCTTCTTCGAATACGTCAATGAAGCCGGCACCGATGATTTTGCGCTTTTTCTCAGGGTCGGTCACGCCGCGCAGAGCATCGTAAAAACGCTGGGAAGCGTCAACGCCTTTGATGTTGAGTCCCAGGGTTTTATACTGTTCCAACACGGAGGAAAACTCGTCCTTACGCAACAGTCCGTTATCCACGAAAATACAGTGCAACTGCTGGCCGATAGCTTTGTTGAGCAGCACGGCCGCCACGGTGGAATCGACACCGCCGGAAAGTCCGAGCACCACGTTGTCGTTGCCAATCTCGTTGCGGAGTTCGCGCACGGTGCTTTCGATGAACGATTCGGGCGTCCAATCCTGTTTGCAGCCGCAGATGGCCTGCACGAAATTGCGCAGGATGGTCGTGCCGTCGGTGGAGTGATAGACTTCAGGGTGGAACTGCACCGCCCAGGTGGGTTCTTCCAAAATATGGTAAGCGGCTACCTTTACCTCCTTACTGCTGGCGATAATATGGTAGTTGTCAGGAAGTTGCAGGATAGTATCGCCGTGCGACATCCACACCTGGCTCTCTTGCGGGACGCCTTTCAGCAGTACGTCGTCCGCCTCTACGAATGCGAGGTGGGCGCGACCGTACTCGCGGGTGGAGCTGGCTCCTACAACACCGCCGCCAACTTGCGCCAAGTACTGCGCACCGTAGCAGATGCCGAGCAGCGGATAGTGACCTCTGATTTCTGACAAGTCTGGTTTGAAGGCGTTGGCATCGTTCACCGAGAACGGACTTCCCGAAAGGATAACGCCCTTGATGTCAGGCTCTCCGAACGGAAACTTGTTGTAAGGCAGGATTTCGCAATAGGTGTTCAGTTCACGGATTCGACGCGCAATGAGCTGCGTGTATTGGGAACCGAAGTCTAAAATAATGATTTTCTCCATCGTTTTTCAATTCCAAAAATGAGCCGCAAAGGTACACAATTTCCGAATGCGCACCGACAATTATTTGACAAAGTCACAACGGATGCGAAATGACATAGACTATAACTTTGGCTATTGGCTTTTAGCTGTTGGCTTTTGTGTTCTTCACCGCAGTTCTTTCACCGGAATCTCATGTCCGAATGCGTGGTCTTGGTAGGATTTTTCCCAGAGAGGCATGGCGAGCATGATGCGTTCAATCGTATTCACAAACGCTTCGTCCTCAGGATCTTCCGAAGCCATCAAAGAGGGAAAGAAACTTATATCCGAGATGGTGCCATCGGGATTTACCATGTAATGGATGACGATATCGTCCATGTCGCGGTCGTGGATACGCGCGAGGGTCGCCGCACATCCTTCAAGTACTCACAAGTATGTTTGCCTCGGTTCATTGCTTAAATTATTTCGATGCTGCAAAAATAGTATCTTTATCTATTATTAGGATGCAAAAAATCCAAAAGGTTGCAGTTTATTTAGAAAAAATTTTACACGCAAACCGCTTGCAATTCCTTTCCTAATGCGTGCAGTGCATTGACGATTTTTCCGCTTTGTGCAGGACGCGGTTTGCTTCGGCCACAGATATAGTGTCCCAGCTGCCGTTCATTTATCCCAGTCAGGCGCGACAAAGCTGCCCGTGTCAAAATCTTATCGTAACAATACAACAAACTTTGGATATCCATTTTGAATAGCAGTTCATATACGTGGTCGAAAACTTCAGGGTATTCTTCATGGTCTTCCTTAGCGCATTCCACATAAAACACAATACTGTCTTTCACATATTCTACAAAGCTGGAGAAATCACCCGTAAAGGAAACTACCCAGCCGGGCAGCAGTTCGCAACTGCCGCTATATCCATGCTCCGTCCTTGATGTTGATATGATTACTTCTTCCATATTATCTGATTTTCAAAATCAAAATACCAAACCTGATTGTTTTTCAATACTTTTCAATTCCGCACCCCACGTGTCATCACTTGGTTTTCCGTTTACTGTCACCTTTCCTTTCTTTATATGATGCCTTTTACTACTTTCACAGTTCAAATTTAATACAATGTTTACAACCACAAAAATAGTAAAAATACTACTGTTAAACCAATAGGAATAAAAAAAGATATTAACAAAATTATTAACACAACAACATCCTCAAGTATGCGGACGATTTGTTTCAATAATTCCCGTATAACTTTTCCTCTTCGTCAAATACTTCGTTCCACATACGAGACAAGCGTTTGCGGTATTTGGCGAAAAGGGCGGGGTGCTCTTTCTTCAATTTGATAAAATCATCGAAAAGACCTTCCGACACATAACCGTCTGAAAATTCGCCCATACGCATGTAGGCGAACAAGATGTCAGTGCTGTCGGCGTGCGCATAGTCGCTGTATAAAGGCCACAGATACTGGTATTGCCCATTTTCTGACGCTTCCGACATTTCGTACCAGATGTCATATTCCTCCTGAGTCGTTGGAATGGTGGCCAACAACACCTTGGCGGCAGGGCGTTTGTTGCTGCGACCGTATTTTGTGAGATACCGCTGCAGCCGTCCAGAATAGGGGATGATATAATCTTCCTCATGCGTAAACCATTGTTCGTCAGCATGAAAGAGCGCTTGGAGAGAATCGTTGTCTTTAAAACAGTAAGTGTATATACGCCATCCGCGATCTAGATATGCAGCATCCGGGCTAAATTCAGCTACACCTATGTCCATATCCATTTTTTCTGCATCAGG
>ONHS01000074.1 GCA_900317715.1 uncultured Bacteroidales bacterium
AGCTTGCCTTGACCTCGATGGCAATGGAGGAGGTGTCGTTGTACAGGAACACGTCCACCTCCATCCCGTCATTGGGGTTGGTGGTTTTGCGGCGCATGTTCTTGTGTTTGCTGTGCATGTCGTAGCCGGCCTTTTTGAACATGTCAACGGCAGAGGAACTCATCAAACCCTCGATGATGTTGCCCGTGGTGGTGCCGAATCGCGTGGAAAGTTCCTTGATTTTTTTGTCGGTCTCCCTGGACAGCCTCCAGTATTCCTCCCTGTTCCGGTTTTCTTTTTCACGGTCCTCTGCCAGTTGTCGGTGAAATTTCTCCTCATTTTCCCTCATGGTTTGTCGGAGTTCTTGAAGGCCTTTGATCTCCTCCCGTATGGTTTCGCGCATCTCGCGGTACTCATGCAGGTGGTCTTCCCGGCTTTGCTTGCTGATTTCTTTCATTTCTTTGAATGCTTGGCGCTGCTCATCTCGGAGTGCGCGTGTTAATTGATTTGTTTCTGCGACCTGAAGACGGGTGTCTTGCAATGTCTGGATTACGGTGGCCCATTCAGGGGCGATAGGTTGACTAGAATTTTGCATGTCGTTTAGTATTATAAGTTCGGCTACAAAAATACATCAAAAACGGTCGTTTGTCAAGTCTTTTGCGAAATTTTCTTTGTAGCTCAATATCAGATTCTTGTGAAAATAAATTATTTAACAGTTTGTTAATCGTTAAATATTCGGATTGAAATTTCGCGGGATTAGGCGCGGGATGTGCGATGAATGGCGATGATGGGATGATGCGATGATGGGATGATGCGATGAAAAACGATGAATGACGATGAATGGCGATGAAATTATGAATTGTGCATTATGAATTATGAATTTCGCATGAAGGATTGCCAATAGATTATTAATCAGACCGTTACAAGTTTTCCGCAAAAAATCCAAAAAAAATATCCCCAGCCGATTGTGGATAACAAAAAAAATGTATTTTTGCAGGCTTTTTGAAGTGGAATGCATAGGCGAGTGGGAAAGTGGGTTTTGAATCGCGTAACTAATTGATTTCACGGACTGTAATGAATTTGGAGTAGGGTAGTGGAGAGGAGTTTTTATGGTTTCGTTTTGTCAAAATAGTTGCATTTTTTCTTCAAAAATGGACTATTTTTTTTTGAATATTAATAATGTAAAATAAATTTAGTAGGGATGAAAAAGATTAAAATCACACAAGTAAGAAGCGCGGTTGACAGACCCGCACGTCAGAAAAGATCTTTAGAAGCATTAGGCATTCGCAAAATGCACCAAACTGTTGAACACGAAGCCACTCCCCAAATCTTGGGTATTGTGGACGCTGTCAAACACTTAGTGGAAGTTGAAGAATTATAATTTTTAATAACCAATTGAATATCAAAGAGATGGATTTACACAATTTAAAACCGGCAAAAGGATCAACACACAGAGAACGCAGAATCGGTAGAGGACAAGGCTCCGGCAAGGGTGGTACTTCCACACGTGGTCACAAGGGCGCACAATCCCGCTCCGGTTACAGCCGTAAGATCGGTTTCGAAGGCGGTCAAATGCCTATCTATAGAATATTGCCCAAGAGAGGTTTCAAAAACATCAACCGCGTGGAGTACAACGCCATCAACGTCAGCACGCTGCAACAACTGGCTGATAAGAAGGGTCTTGAAAAGATCGACCGCGAAGTGCTCGTGAACAACGGTCTGGCCAAGAAAAACGACCTCATCGCCATCCTCGCCAAGGGTGAGCTGAGCGCTAAGGTGCATGTGGTGGCCGACAAGTTCTCCGCAAAGGCGAAAGCCATGATTGAGCAATGCGGCGGTACCGCTGAGCTCGTAAACGCTCCCGCAGCTGAGTAATTTTCATTAAAACAATCTTACAATGAAAAAATTTATTGAAACCATCCAAAATATTTTCAGGATTGAGGATCTGAGAAAACGTATTCTCTACACCCTCTTCATCATCCTGATTTACCGCTTAGGCGCGCACGTGGTGCTCCCCGGTATCAACCCCGGCGCACTGACCGCTTTCTCCAAAGCGGCAAGTGAGGGCATTCTCGGCATGCTTGACCTTTTCTCCGGTGGTGCATTCTCCAATGCTTCTATCTTTGCATTGGGTATCATGCCTTACATCACCGCATCCATCGTGGTCCAACTGTTCACCCTCGCCGTCCCTTATTTCCAGAGACTGGCCAAAGAAGGTGAAAGCGGTCGTACGAAAATCAACCAAATCACCCGTTATTTGACCGTTGGCGTCCTCGCAGTGCAGGCTCCCGCTTACATCGCCCAACTCACCGGTCAGTTCCCCGGCGCTATCGCTCCGTCAATGTTGGAAACCCGTATCCTCGGTTTCTCCGCATTCGGTATCTGCGCCTTTATACTTCTGATCTCCGCCACCCTGTTCATCATGTGGCTTGGCGAACGTATCACGGATAACGGTATCGGTAACGGTATTTCCATGATCATTATGATCGGTATCATCGCACGTCTGCCTTTCGCTCTCAAAGCGGAGTTCACGGCACGTATCACCGAGATGAACGGCGGTCCTATCGTCTTCATCATCGAAATCGTCCTGATGATGATCATCATTGGTCTTTGTATTATGCTCGTTCAAGGCACTCGCCGCATCCCTGTGCAATACGCAAAACGCGTTATCGGCAACAAACAATACGGTGGTGTGCGTAACTATCTGCCTCTTAAGGTGAACGCCGCTGGTGTGATGCCTATCATCTTCGCGCAAGCCCTGATGTTTATCCCCTTGACGTTCGTCAACATTTCCCAAGAGACCACTACAGGTTTCTGGAGCAGTTTCATCGATTACAACCGTCTGGGTTACAACGTGGTCTTCTTCCTGTTGATCATTGCCTTCACCTATTTCTACACGGCAATCACCATCAACCCGCAGCAAATCGCTGAGGATTTGAAGAAGAACAACGGCTTTATCCCTGGTGTGAAACCTGGTAAGCAGACTGCAGAATATATCGACAAGATCATGTCTCGCATCACGCTTCCTGGCTCCATTTTCTTGGGTATCGTGGCTATCCTTCCCGCAGTTGTGCGTATGTTCGGTGTCAACCAACAGTTTGCACAGTTCTTCGGCGGTACTTCCCTGCTCATTATGGTGGGTGTGGTGTTGGATACGCTGCAACAAATTGAAAGTCACCTGTTGATGCGCCATTACGATGGTCTCACCAAGTCCGGCCGTATCAAAGGCCGTACCGGCGGTGGCATCTATGGCGGTCGTATGTAATTTTTGTGATAGATGACGATGTTCAGAAGAGTCAAATATAAGTCGGAAGCTGAATTCGCAAAGCTCAAGGAGAGCGCGAAGGTGGTAGCCATCACGCTGGCGGAAGTCGCCAAGTGTGTGAAGCCCGGCGTGCCGCTCACTTATCTGGATCAGATCGGCGAGCAGTGCATCCGCGACCATCATGCCGTACCCTCTTTCAAGGGTTACGAAGGTTATCCGGCGGCTCTTTGTCTCTCTGTCAACGATGTGGTGGTGCACGGCATCCCTTATCCGAATCAGTATCTGCGCGACGGCGACATCATTTCTGTCGATTGTGGCGCAGTACTGAACGGCTATCACGGCGACTTCTGCTACACCTTCGAGGTGGGCGAGGTTTCCAAAGAGGTGCATGCGCTTTGCCAACGCACTAAAGAGTCTCTTTACAAGGCTATTGAGGTTGCCAAGGCAGGTAACACCATCGGTGACATCGGTTACACGGTGGAGCATTACGTGAGCCAGTTCAACTACGGCGTTGTGCGCGAGTTGTGCGGCCACGGTATCGGCAAGGACATGCACGAAAGACCCGACATCCCGAACTACGGGACCAAGGGCGCTGGCCAACGCATCGAGCCGGGCATGTGCATCTGCATTGAACCGATGATCAACCTGGGTACCCACAAAATCGTGATGGAGAACGACGGATGGACCATTCGCACGCGCGACCACAAACCGTCGGCACACTATGAACATCAGTTGATTATCACCGAACATGGCACGGAGGTTATCTCGTCCTACAAACTGTTGGGTGAAGTCATTGGAACCGAAGAATTATATTAAAATATAGAGAATATGGCAAAACAAGCAGCAGTTGACATTGACGGCGAGGTAATCGAAGCGTTAGGAAACGGACAATACAGAGTTCGTTTGGAGAGCGGTCACGAAATTCTGGCTCACCTCTCAGGTAAAATGCGTATGCATTACATCAAAATCATTCCTGGAGACCGAGTCCAAGTGGCTATGTCCCCGTATGATTTAACAAAAGGTAGAATCACCTACCGCCACAAGAATTAGACTTATACCAAAAAGGGCTGTAAGCCCGACCTATGTCAGCCTAGGGTAAGCGAAGCGAACCCTAGGAAAAAAAACGGAGAAATTAATAATAAAATAATAAGAATAAAATGAAAGTCAGAGCATCAGTTAAAAAAAGATCAGAAGATTGCATCGTGGTGAGACGCCATGGTGTGGTGTATGTCATAAACAAGAAGAACCCCAAATTCAAACAACGTCAGGGTTAAGATTGAAATTAAATAATTAATCATCATAAAAACATTAAAGTAATATGGCAAGAATTGCAGGTATTGATTTACCTAAAAACAAACACGGTGAAATCGGCTTGACCTATATCTACGGAATCGGCAGAAGCACTGCGCAAAAGATTCTGACCAAAGCCGGCATCAACTGGGATAAAAAGGTAAATGAATGGAACGACGATGAATTGGCATTGATTCGTGGATTAGTGAATGAGTTGAAAGTGGAAGGTCCGCTCAGATCAGAGGAGCAGATGAACATCAAACGTTTGATGGATATCGGTTGCTACAGAGGCATCCGTCACCGTTTGGGTCTGCCCGTGCGCGGTCAGAGCACCAAAAACAATGCACGTACACGTAAGGGACGTAAGAAAACTGTCGCAAACAAGAAGAAAGCGACCAAGTAGTAATTAATCACGACAGAATAATATCAGTATGGCAAAAAATACAAAATCAGCTAAGAAGAGAGTCGTTAGAATTGAGGCTTCCGGTAAGGCATTTATCTACGCCTCTTTCAATAACGTTATCGTGTCCCTTACCAACAATGACGGCCAGGTGATTTCATGGTCATCTGCCGGTAAGATGGGATACAGAGGTTCTAAGAAGAACACTCCTTACGCCGCTCAGATGGTGGCTCAAGATTGCGCAAAAGTCGCTTACGACCTCGGTCTGCGCAGAGTGAAAGTTTATGTCAAGGGTCCAGGACAAGGCCGCGAATCCGCTATCCGTTCCATCAACACCACGGGTATCATCGTGGAAGAGATCACGGATGTCACCCCGTTGCCACACAACGGTTGCCGCCCTCCGAAACACAGAAGAGTATAATTTATTTCATATATCATCGAAAAAATATAAGTTATGGCAAGATATACAGGACCCAAAACGAAAATCGCAAGAAAATTCAAGGAACCCATCTACGGTCCCGACAAATATTTCGAGAGAAAGAACTATGCTCCGGGTCAGCATGGTCAGTCTCGCAGACGCTCCAAACTCTCTGAGTATGGTATGCAGCTCCAAGAGAAGCAAAAAGCGAAATACACCTACGGTATTCTGGAGCGCCAGTTCCGTAAATTGTTCCATCAGGCTTCCCGCATGAAAGGTATCACTGGTCAGAACTTGATGCAACTCATCGAGTCTCGTCTTGACAATGTGGTGTTCCGTTTGGGTATCGCCCCGACTCGTAACGCTGCTCGTCAGCTGGTCAGCCACCGTCACGTCACCGTTAACGGCGTGATCTGCAACATTCCTTCAATGTTGTTGAAACCTGGTGACATCGTGGAAGTTCGCGAACGTTCCAAGACTTTGGAAATCATCGAGAATTCTCTCAGCGGTAAGTCCATGAACTATGCATGGCTCGAATGGGACGGCAACATGAAAGTTGGTAAATTCATGCAATATCCTCAGAGAGAGGAAATTCCTGAGACTATCAACGAGCAGGCCATCGTCGAGTTGTACTCCAAGTAAGGTTTAAGGTTTAGGGTTTAAGGTTTAAGGCAACCTGATAACCTAAACCATAAACCATAAACCATAAACATTAAACCAAAAGATAATTAAAAACAAATAACAATGGCAATATTAACATTTCAAAAACCCGATAAGGTCATCATGAATGAGGCCGACGATTTTCATGGAATATTTGAATTTCGTCCGTTGCAACAGGGTTTCGGCGTCACCGTCGGAAACGCCCTGCGCCGCGTGTTGCTTTCATCATTGGAGGGCTATGCCATTACATCTGTGAAGATTGAAGGCGTTTCACAAGAGTTTTCTTCCATCCCTGGTGTTATGGAAGATGTACTCGACATTATCCTTAACCTCAAACAGGTACGCCTCAAGAATAAAGTAGAGGGCTATACCTCTGAGAAGGTTTCCATCGTGATCAGTGGTCAGGACACTTTCACCGCTGGCGATATGAACCGCTATCTCAATTACTTCCAGGTGCTCAATCCGGAATTGCTGATCTGCCGCATGGAACCCACCGTGCGTCTGAATATGGAGATCACCATCGACAAGGGTCGCGGTTATGTTCCCGTGGAAGACAATCGTCAAATGCACGAAGGTATCGACGTGATTGCTGTGGACTCCACGCACACGCCTATCCGCAACGTGAAATACACGATTGAGCCTTACCGTGTCGAGCAAAAGACTGACTTCGAGAAGCTCGTCATCGAAGTGGATACCGATGGTTCCATCCATCCTAAGGATGCCATTCAGGAAGCTGCCAAGATTCTGATTCAGCATTTTGCTCTGCTTTCTGATGAGAACATCGCTCTTGATACTCAAGATTATCCTGTTGCTCAAGAGGTTATGGAGGATACGAATAAGAATATCCGTCAAATCCTGCAAGCTAAGTTGATTGACATGGATCTTTCTGTGAGAGCGCTCAATTGCTTGAAGTCTGCCGAGCTGGAAACGCTGGGCGACCTCGTGGCATTCCACAAAGCTGATTTGCTCAAATTCCGTAACTTCGGTAAGAAGTCCCTCGCTGAACTTGAGGAACTTGTCCACAACAAGGGTTTGGAATTTGGTATGAATGTAGAAAAGTATAATATAGATAACGAATAGAACAATGAGACACGCTAAAAAAATTAACCATTTAGGTAGAACCGATGCGCACAGAAAGGCTATGATGTCCAACATGGCAACCTCTCTGATTATGCATAAGAGAATCAGCACTACTTTGGCTAAAGCGAAAGCGTTGAGAATGTACGTGGAGCCCATCGTGACCCGTTCAAAGGAAGACACGACCCACTCCCGCCGTATGGTTTTCTCCGAGCTGCAGAACAAATATGCTGTTACCGAGTTGTTTAGAGAGATTTCTCCCAAGATTGCCGATCGTCCGGGCGGTTACACCCGCATCCTGAAGACCGGTTTCCGTAAGGGTGACAACGCTGAGATGTGCATCATCGAATTTGTAGATTTCAACGAAACCTACACAGTTGAGAAATCCAAAAAGAAATCCACCCGTACGCGTCGTAGCAGCAAGAAAGCTACCGCCGCTCCCGTGGAAAATGTCGCAACTGAAGCTCCCGCAGCAGAAGTCGAAGCTCCTGCAGCTGAGTAGTGCTCGTTTGCAATTAGAATTTAAGAAAGCGGTGTCTGTTTTGATGCCGCTTTTTTCATGTTTTGGTTTGGGAAGTATGACGTTTGACTTATGACGTATGACGTTTGACTTATGACGTATGGTTTTTGACTTATGACGTATGGTTATTAATGATGCGTTATTGCCAATAACAAACAGCTAATAACAAAGAAAAAACTTTTAATATGGTAATATTAGAAAGACCTTTTGTATCTGACTTGATGGTGGATACACTGAAGAAAAACAGCATTCCTGTGCTGCGCAATGAAATGTCCGAGCTGCGTGTTTCCGACGGCGTGGTGCTCGGCGACCAAGCGTTCAGCGATGAGTACAAAAAAGCGGGTAAGCTTTACACCGTTTCCGAAAATGCGCTCGGCTGGATTTACGAACACATTGAGGACAAACGTTTTCTGGATAGCATCTCTCTCGTGAAGGACAAATCCGCGTTCAGAAGCATCTGTCGCGATATTTATCCTGACTTCTTTTTCAAAGAGGTGAGTGTCAACGAGTTGGAGAAACTGGATACTAACAGCCTCGTTTTCCCCTGCGTCATCAAACCTTCTGTCGGCTTCTTGAGCAAGGGGGTCTTTGTGGTTCACAATGCAGAAGATTACCGTAAAGCGGTGGAGTCGTTGTTGCGTGATTTTACCACGGCAGGTGCGGATTTTCCCGAATTTGTGGTGGGAAGAAGCCGCTTCCTGATCGAGGAGTATATCCGTGGCGAAGAGTTCGCCGTGGACACCTACTACGATGAGCACGAGACTCCTGTGATTCTGAATATTTTCCATCATAAATTCATGGATGAGTCCGATACCTCCGACCGCTTGTATATGACCAGTAAGCGTTTGTTTGATCGCTATGAGCAACCGTTTACCGAGTTTCTTACCCATCTTAATAAGACGCTGCATCTGCGTAATTTTCCGATGCATATTGAATTCCGTTACGATGGGAAGAAGGCGGTGCCGATTGAAATCAATCCGCTGCGTTTCACGGGCTTCTGCTTGAACGAACTGCAGGTCTTCATCAGCGGCCAGCACCCGATGCTCTCCTTCTTGCGTGGTACACACGTCACGAAAGAGGAGATGTGGCGCGGAAAAGAGAACTACACGTACGCCTTCACCGTGTTGGATTTGCCGGCAGGCGACGAGAACAAAACCTTCAACGAAGCCAAATTCCGCGCTGACTACCATGATGTGATCGACGTGCGTCTTGTCCCTGACAAGAGTTCTGGAGTGGCAGCCACCGTTTTCTTGCGCATAGAAACGGAAAATGAGGGCCAATTCGACGGGATTATGTCATTGGATATGCGGGAATATATGCGGTAAATTCCGAGCGAAAAAAAACATCAAAATATGGCGTAAAGCACCATGTCAATGTAGAGATGTCCTGTTATGACGTCTCTACATTGCGTTTATACGCCATACAATAAAGTTTACTTTTTCGAATGTTTTGTCGGTTTGGCGTTCGCCCCAGGTCACCGTTTCGGGCATATTATCCGATTGGGTGCGGCAGAATCCGTAGGCCTCGGCGCCGACAAGGTAGATGGCATTTTGCACGCCGAGGTCGGCAAGGGCTTGCGCAAAGTCGTGCAGGGATTCCATTCCCATGCTGCTTACGGTCACGATGGTTCCGTTCAACTCGCACAGGGCGTGGCGAAAGGCCTTGTTCTTGGGCTTGTTCTCCACCATTTTGCCGTCCAAAACCAATGGATACTGACGGAAGAAATAGCCCTCCTTTTCGGTGGCCTCTTCAAGTAGCGGGGTGCTTTCGGCCATGCCGAGCTGGATTTTGCCGTCGATGATGGCGCAGAAGCCTTTTTTGGAACGTCCGCGGGACAGCATTTCGCCTTTGAGGACGTAAGCGCCGAGGATTTCATGGTTGTCGGCGCGGACATCGGCGGCTTGGAACGCCATCACGAGTGTGTTGTCTTTCAAGTCAGGATAGCCGATGCTGAGTTCCGGCACTGCGTTCACAGGCGTGTAGATGCGCATCTGTACGTCGTTCACGGAGGTGTCGCGCACGAGAACGGTCGCGGGTTCGCTTTTGTCAACGGTGGGCGCGATGGGTGCGGATTCGATGGTCTCTACGATTGCCGTTTCATCACTTTCGGGTTTTGAGCTGTGTGACAGCGTGATGAGGACGGCGGCCAGCACGGCCAGCACGATCACTGCCGTCCAAAACCACCACTGCCGGTAAAACGGCTTGCGCAGTGTCTCTTTCGGCTGGTTAGCGTTGCCGATGATACGTATCTCGTTGTCTTTTATGTCGTTATAATCACTCATAAGTCTTTCTCAAAATATTTCTTCAATTCCCGTAAGGCCTCTTTGGAAGCCTCCAAGCTGAACTTGAACGTATGGCTGTCGGACAATACAATCTGTCTCTTGGCGGGATTGATGTAGTGTACGAATCCCATGTTCACAATCAGACTTTTGCCGATGCGCACGAACAGATTGCCGTCCGTATGGAACTGCTTGTGAATCAGCTCTTCAATAGTGCCGAGCTGCAGGGTGACGGTGCGTTTCACCCCATCTCTGGTATAAATGTCCGAATAGTTGCCCTCACTGGCGACATAGACCAGGCTTCCCGCCGGAATGCGGGTGAGCTCGTTGGCGTTGGATATGGTCAGAAAGTCGGACATTGTTCAAAATTTCGGCTGCAAATGTACAATATATTTGTTTAATCCCTTCGTAGAGACGCAAAATTTTGCGTCTCTACAATAACCGCATAACCGTGTAACCCTCAATAATACCACGCACTCTTCCGCCATTCTTCCGTGCACAGCGGGTCGCCGTCGCAGCCGCGGTCGCAGAAGGTTTCGCGCACGATGGGAAGAAACTCTTCGACGGTTTCCGTCCAGCACCAGCCGCCACAGTCATGTTTGACCTCCTCAACCCGCATCAACGCCCGCTTCTTTTCGCTGTGCAGAATGGTGCATTTCAAGGTGAAGACGCGGTCTTCGTCGTAACGAAGGGCCTTGTCTAACCAGCCGTCCACCCGTCGGTGTACGTCCGCCTCAATGGACTGTTCGTCATAGTATTCTTCCCCGTAGTTGTGGTAGCTGTAGTTCCAGCCGTTTTCGTAGTAGCAGAGCGCCCACGCGTTGCCGATGGTGCTGCGGAAAAGGCCCACGGCGTAGGCGTAGGCAGCTTTGGCACGGATTTCCGCCGAGGGGTCCGTTTCCGCTAATTTCCGCAGCCGCAACATCAGCATGCAGAAGGTGGCTTTGCATGGGTGCCGATTGTATTCCGCCGCAGGGTTGAACGGCAGCCCGAAGTTGGCTTTGTTTCCCTTCATGCTGATCCACCCTTCGGCGAACGGGTTGCGGTGTTCCCCGTTGATATAGTCGGCAATGTTTTGTTTTTCAGGGAAATCTGGCGACACCTTCCGCAGATAGACGAGCGCGGAGTCGTACTTCTCCAACCGCATGTATTTGGTTGCTATTAGCTCATTGTAGAAACTGAGGTCGCGGTAACTGTTTTGGAGGACGAACTTTTCCGCCGCCGTCCGGCCGCCCGACCGCATCCATATAGTTGAAAAACTGGGTGTTGTAGTCGAAATTCTTCTGCCAGGCGATGGAGTCGGCCACAAGCACAAGCTTGCCGTTTGTCGTATTAGAGTAGTCGTAATCGTATTCGGAGAGATACTCCTCCCGGTAAATCGGTGGGTGGAAATAGACGGTGCTCCCGAACAGTCCGACCCCTTCCCGGAGCATTCCTTTTCGTGCATAATTCCGTACTTTCTTCATGTTGTCATCCGTCATGAACTCTTCGTAGAAGTTCAGGTAGGCCATGCTTTTGAACGCCATTCCGCGCTGCTCGAAGTGCGGGATAACCCCCAACAGGATGGTGCGGCGCAGAATCTTGATGTGGTGCAAGGCGGTGAAACTGGTATCCTCTGGGATGGCGCCGCCGATGTCATACTCCCACCAACAGGGCACGCCTTCTTTCTCAATTTTGCGCACCAGCCATTGCAGGTCGGGGAGGAGCACGGTTTCGTAGTTTGCATCAATGTCGTTGCGGGTGCTGTTGAATACGAGTCGCATCATGCGGATGTTGTCCTTCACGGCGGGCGTTCCGCGCAGCTTATCGGCCTCGCTGATGAGCCGGATGGCGGCGGCATTGTCCCCGTTGATGTAGGCAAGCGCGGCCTTCGCGGAGACCCACAGGGCGGGATTGAGGTTCTTCCCATCCCGCACAATCTCGTCAGCTAACGCATTGAAGGCGTTGGATTTACTGACATCTCGCGTATAATAGTAGTGCGGATGCATATAGCTGTAAGGAGGCTCGTAGCTGACGTGACTGTTTTTGTCGAAGTAGGTGTTGACAAACTCCTGCACCATGAATTCAAAAGCCTTGCTGTCAGGCTCTTTCTCGTAGATTTTCCGCAGTACCTCTACGTCGTAGTGCAGCCTAGGGTCGTAGAATCCGATGCCCGCATAGACGATGGCGGCCTCCGTATCGCGGTCGATTCGCCGCAACGCGCCCGCGTAGTAGTTCAGACACTGTTTCCGCAAAACGCTCTTCGGGACCTCCTTGCCATAGCGTTCCCAAAGAACGATACATCCCTGATAATCATGGGCATAGAAACATTTGCGCATCACCTGCAACAGAAAACGGTTGCGGATCTCCTTGTCTTTGCAGCTGAGGATGGCGCCCTCGTCCAGCGTCTCCACCTGCGAGATGCTCAGGTCATATCGGGGCAATTCGTCTTCGTCATACCAATATCGCTCGCCGGTTTTCTCGCTGTAATACCACTCCGACCGCTCCCACACCGCCTGATGGATATAGTCCGAATCGGTGGTCTTCAGCAATGTCCAGTAGCCAAGTGCTTCCTTGTCTTTGTGGTCATAGAGGTAACGGAAGAACTTGTTATCGGTCTGATCGTTAAGGATATACAGATCATACAACGCCGCTTCCACAGCCTCACGCGACACTTTTCCCTGGACACGATTGTGCCAAAAGGTGATGTTCTCCTCGCGGAACGCCTCGTTGAGCTTGCCTTGCCATTCGTTGTAGGAACAGTTGTGACCGGTGTAGAAAAACCAGTGCCATTGGGGTTCAATCGGGTCTGGATAACCGCAGGGGAAGGCGGTCATGCAGCTGAGCAGCAGGATGCCGCTAATCAAAGAAAGCCTTGATTTCATCGGGATTGTATTTTGAAAGTTGAACGGAATCCAGATGGTAGAGCACCACGGGCATCTTACCGTAGCTCTTCTCCACCAACGACTTGACTTGCAGAATGGTTTCGGCGGAAACCTCTTCATGGCGGACATATTTCACTGCCTTGTCGGGAATATCGTCACCGGTGATTTCATACAGACCGCCGCCCAGATTTTTCAGTTGGGTTGTATCGTACCATTCATGAGGGCTCCGGTTCAGCCGTACGAATTTCTTGGTGGCATCGAACTCCACGTCCCACGAATAGCAGGGGAGGGCGAGTTTCAGCGGAAGTTGGTATTTTTTGAGGTATTTCGCGTAGGGTTTCACATCCTTGATATCAAGAATGGCGTTTTTAGTGTTGAAATTCTTGAAATCGCCGGTGTTGTAGCACATCAGCACGCCGTAATCGACCTCCGGCGGTGTTTGTGCGAGCTGATGCAGCCGGATAGTGGAGGAAATGGCAATGTCCTTCTCGAAATAGGTCTTCAGCGCTTTCCGCACATCTATGAGGAACTGGAAATAGGCATCCCGAGTACTTTTGGTCCAGTCGCAGTCAAACTGCACCTCGTTGATTTCGAGTTTGTTCTTGACGCACATTGCGTAGATGCGGTGCGCGAGATGGTCGGTGAACGACTCGTACTCCACGATGGCCTCGGGAGTGATGAAGACCACTGGAACGACGTGGACATTGTCGAAGGATTCCTCATTGTCGAACGAGATGGTGGCCACGGGCACGCATTTGTCGTCGTCGCGCCATCCATGGTTGGGCTCCACGTCGAAAAAGCGGATGTACCTCGTCTGGATGTGGTTGTCGGAGAGGAACTGCCGTTCGTAATCGTTAATGCTGTACCAAGTGCGCCAGAAATAGACGGAATTTTCACCGCTAAACAGCGTGTTGTTGGGATTTTTGTGCTGGCAGCCGGCCAAAACTACCAGCAATACGATGCAAAATGCAATACACTTTTTCATTGTTTTTGGACTTAAAAATCGACGGCAAAAATAGTGTTTTCGGGAGTTGTTTTTCCTCTGGTTTCCGCGGAATGTATGAAATGGGGGGGTGGGTGTATGAAATGGTTGGGGGAGGAGGGTCGAGGGTCGAGGGAGAAGGGAATAGGGAGAAGGGAATAGGGAGAAGGGAATAGGGAGAAGGGAATAGGGAGAAGGGAATAGGGAGAAGGGAATAGGGAGAAGGGAATAGAAGGGAATAGGGAGAAGGGAATAGGGAGAAGGGAATAGGGAGAAGGGAATAGGGAGAAGGGAATAGGGTCAAGGGTCAAGGGTCGAGGGAAAAAGGAATAGGGAGAAGGGTCTAGGTCGTAGGGATGTCATATTATGGCATCCATTGTGGGTTAAAGGTTTATGCGGTTATTTGTTTAGAGTAGAGATGTTATGAAAGGTCACAGAAAGTGTCCAATAATTATATAGCGTTGTCAATATATTAGACAGCAGTTGATATTTGTTCTGTTTGCATATAATTGTTTTTCAAATGTTTATGCTTTTTGGCACGCTTTTCGCCCTTATGCCAACAAACTCCTAACCTCGTCCCTTGACCCTCGACCCTTAAACCCTAAACCTTAAACCTTAACCCAAAATGATACGATTAGAAAACATCAGCAAAAGCTTCCGCTCCGAAACGGTGGAGACGAAAGCGCTACAAAGTGTAAACATGGAGGTCCGGAAGGGCGAGTTCATAGCCATCACGGGCCCTTCCGGATGCGGCAAGACCACCTTGCTCAACATCCTCGGACTCCTCAACACCCCCGACTCGGGCCGCTACTGGCTCAAAGGACGGGAGGTCTCCACCCTTCGCGAGAAAGACCGGCTGAAGCTGCGGCGCGGCGTCATCGGCTTCGTCTTCCAGAGCTTCAACCTCATCGACGACATGAACGTCTTCGAAAACGTGGAAATGCCATTGCGTTACCTTGGCCTCGGCAGGTCGGAGCGCAAGGCGAAGGTCAACGAGGTGTTGGAGCGGATGAGCATCATCCACCGTGCTGGCCACTACCCGCAGCAGCTCTCCGGAGGACAGCAGCA
>ONHS01000130.1 GCA_900317715.1 uncultured Bacteroidales bacterium
GTGTTCATAGCGATTTTGAAGCCCTTGCCCTGTTCGCCGAGGAGGTTCTCCTTCGGGATGCGGCAGTTTTCGAAAATCAGCTCGCAGGTAGCGGAACCGCGGATACCCATCTTCTTCTCCTTCTTGCCGATGGAGAATCCGGGAGTGCCCTTCTCCACGATGAAAGCGGAGATGCCCTTGGTGCCTAACTCCTTGTTGGTCATAGCCATCACCACATACACATGCGCGTAACCGGCGTTGGTGATGAAAATCTTAGTGCCGTTGAGCACCCATTCGTCACCGTCCAACACAGCGGTCGTCTGCTGCATGGCAGCATCCGTACCGGCGTTGGGTTCCGTGAGACCGAAAGCGCCGATCCATTCACCGGCAGCCAATTTCGGCACATATTTTTGTTTCTGTTCTTCCGTACCGTATTCGAGTATCGGGTTGATACACAGCGAGGTGTGAGCTGACACGATAACGCCGGTGGTGGCGCACACGCGGGAAAGCTCTTCCACGGCCATAGAGTACATTTGATTGGTACCGCCCTGTCCGCCGTATTCCACCGGCACAGGGATGCCCATGATTCCTATCTTGGCCATTTTCTCGACCGTCTCCATTGGGAAACGCTCTTGCTCATCCACTTCTGCGGCGAGCGGCTTGACCTCGTTCTCCGCAAACTCGCGGATCATCTGTAAAAAGAGTTCTTCTCTCTTCGATAAACCAAAATCCATAGTTTCGTTTATTGTTGATTTGTAAATTATTGACTTGTTTGTGGGTCTATGACGTATGACGTGTGACGTGTGACGTATGATGAAAAAACTTCATACGTCTAACGTCATACATCTTAATCAATCTCCATCTTCTTCAAGTTCGGGGAGATAATCAGCGTAGCTTCGGTAGCTGCTTGAACATCTTCAACCGTGAACTCAGGATAGATTTCCGTTAAGACGATGCCTTTGTCGGTGACTTCCATCACGCCCATTTCGGTGACGATGAGGTTCACCTGACCTTTAGCGGTGAGGGGTAAGTTGCACTTGTGCAGGATTTTAGGATTGCCTTTCTGGGTGTGCTCCATGGCGAGGATCACCTTGCGGGCGCCCACGAGGAGGTCCATAGCGCCGCCCATACCGGGAGTCAACTTGCCGGGAATCATCCAGTTGGCGAGGTCACCCTGCTCATCCACCTGCATAGCACCGAGGACCGTCACATCGACGTGACCGCCGCGGATGATGCTGAAAGAATCGGCGGAGCTGAAAGAGACAGCGCCGGGCTGTGCGGTGATGTAACCGCCGCCTGAATTCACGAGGTTGTCGTCTTCCTGACCTTCGGCGGGCGTGGGACCCATACCAAGCAAACCGTTCTCCGATTGCAGGATAACGTTCACGTTCTTAGGCAGATAATTCGGAACCATGGTCGGCAGACCGATTCCCAAATTCACGACATCGCCGTCTTTGAGTTCTTTTGCGACTCTTTTGGCGATGATTTCTCTCATTTGATTTTTGTCCATATTGAATGTAATTAATGAAATTCCTATTCTAAAACAAACCGCAAAAATACAAAAAATATTCTCTCCACAAACACCCTTATATTTTTTGCAAAAAACACTATTCAAGTATTTGGCTCAATGCAGCCCGGAATTCTGGCATAGGACAACCTGCGTCGCGCTCTACAATCAGAGTCTTCAGTCCTGCGAATGGCCGAATCTCCTTTTCTACTTCGCTGAGTGAACGGTCGTTGCCAAAATAGACAGGGACAAAAGCTTGCCAAAACCGAATGGCCGTAGGCTTGTCCATGTGGAAGGTTTCTTTGATGAATTCCTCTTGGCTGAGATTGGTAGAAAGATACAGCATCCCCACATCGAAAAGATGGTTGCCGTAGCAGAAATCGCCAAGGTCGATGAAATAGCGTTTGTCACCCGCAAAAATGGCATTCGAGTACTGTAGGTCGCCGTGGATGGCGGTGTCTTCGTCGGGAACACTGGCAATGAATTGGTGCAGTTTGTCCTTCTCTTCCGCAGTGAAAAACGGGTTCTCCTCAAGCAACCGGTAATATCTTATCTTAACATTCTCAAACTCTTTGGTATCGAGATGGGTAGCGTGCAGTTGGAGGCACATCTCCGCAAATTCAGCTGCATATTTCCCTACTAATGCCGGATTGTCGCCCGATGCCCGAGAATAGGACACCTTGTCCCTGATGCGATGAAACAGGATGCCGTAGCGTCCGTCTTCGGTCACCACATACTCGCCCGGCTCGGGTGTCGGGATGCCTGCCTCATAAACCTTCCGGGCCAAGAGCAACTCGTCAAGCGGCTGTTGGATTTTGCCTGGAAAATAGAGTTTGAGCACCACATTCGGGTCTGACTTGTGGTTATAGCTCTCGCCGTTAGCACCGCCGCCAGCAAGCACATAATCGTTAAGGGATATTTTTTTCGCTTCCATAAACTTATTCATTAATTATTATAGTAGCAGGAAATTTCGTGGCAAAAATACAAATAATTCTATATTGTGGAAAAACAAAAATTAAAAATCATCACCCCTGATGAGCGATTAAAAATAAATTGTACTTTTGCGAAAAGTTTATATCAAACTGTTTTTTACACAAAAGTGAACAAACTATATATGAAGAAATTATATTTAATCTTGATTGTTGCCCTGGCGATGACGGCTCTTGTCGGCTGCAACAAAGACAA